>NZ_CAKASO010000019.1:0-67514 GCF_916862475.1 Nocardioides sp. Leaf374 | reverse complement strand
GCCGCCTGCGCAGGAAGTCGGCGTGAAGTCCGCCTGAGACCGTCGTCACTGTTAGGCTCTCCCCGAACTCAGGGAGGGGTTTACACAGTGGGAACTATTCTCAGCACGGTCGCGGCCGTCCTCGTCGGCGGCGCCATGGCCACCGCCACCATCGTCGGTGTCGTCTCGTCGCAGACGCAGAAGCCCGATCAGAGCCCGGTGAGCGTCACCGACGCCTCGCAGGTCGTCGGCTACGGCTCGACCAACTGACGCAGCGGCGCAGCGGCGCCGTCACCCAGCGTGCCCGGAGGGGCCGGAGGTCATCGCGACCGCCGGCCCCTCCTGGCGTCCAGGGCCCGCCGGGCCCGTGCGAGCGGGCCGGCGCCCGTGCCCCCGCGCCGCGCCCGCGTGCGGCGGGGCCGCACGTCGGCGACCACCTCGGGGTCCTGGCTCTCGACGTGGCGCCCTTCCACCGCAGCGAGCAGCACGAGGGCGAAGGCCTGCTGGGCGGCCTCCCACGTGTAGGTGCGGCTGACGCGCCGGGCGCCCTCGCCCAGCCGCCCGCGCAGGGCGTCGTCGGTGAGCACGGCCCGCAGGGCGTCGGTGAAGGCGTCCTGGTCGTCGACCAGCAGCCCCGAGTCGCCGTCCTCGACCGACTCCTGGGTGCCCCCGGCGGAGCGGTAGGCGACGGTGGGGGTGGCGTGCATGCCGGCCTCGCCGATCACCAGGCCCCAGCCCTCCTTGAGGGAGGGCAGGGCGAGCACCCAGGCGCGCTCGTAGACCTCGTGCTTGCGCTCCTCGGTGACGTGGCCCTCCAGCGTCACCAGGTCGTCGGCGCCGACGGCCGCGACGTGCTCGGCCAGCTGCGCCTCCCACCAGCCGCTGCCGACGACGCTGAGGTGCAGGCCGGGCACCTCCTCGCGCAGCGCGACGACCGCGTCGACGGCGTGCTCGACCTGCTTGTGGGGCACCACCCTGCCGACGACGGCGACGAGCGGCCGAGGGGAGGGGCCGGGGTCGACCGGCACCCACGGGTCGGTGCCGTTGTGCACCACGGCGACCCGGGGGCCGCGCACCCCGAGCGCCCGCAGCTCGCGGGCGGTGGCGCGCGAGACGGCGACGTACTGGGAGCGGCGGTAGAGCCTCGGTGCGAGGCGCCGCTCGATCCACCAGCCGACCCGGCCCACCAGCCCGGGGTAGACCACGGGCCACTGCTCGCGGTGCACGTGGTGCACGAGCACGACGACGGGGGCACGGGTGACGAGACGGCTGAAGAAGGGCAGGCCGTTCTGCACGTCGACGACCACGTCGGGGTCGCCGAGGTCGCCGCGGCGCAGCGCGCGCATGCCCTCGAGGTAGACCGAGAGCTTCGTGCCGCGCCGCACGAACCGGACGCCGTCGACCACCTGCTCGGGCGGTGCCGCGGCGTGGGCGGCGCAGAAGACGGTGACCTCGCAGCCGCGCGCGACCAGCCCCGAAGCCATCTTCTCCAGGTAGCGCTCCGCGCCCCCGCCCTCGGGGTTGCTGGTGTCGCGCCAGCTGAGGAACACCACCGAGGTGCCGGCCAGCGAGGCGGCCAGCGGGTCGGCCAGCGGGTCGGTCAGCGGGTCGGCCAGCGGGTCGGAGGACGGGTCGGCCGGGCGGTCGGCCGGGGACGGGCGAGCGTGCATCCGGCGGACACTACCAACGCGGCTACCAGCGGGTAGTCTCGCCGCCGTGCGTCGCCCCAGCTCCCTCCTGCCCCGCCGCCGACCCGGCGAGGTCCGAGCCTCCGGACGCGGGCGCGGCCGGGTGTTCCCGACCGGTCCGCGCAGCGCTCGTCGCCGCGCGACCTGGGGGCGGGCGACCCGGCTGCTGGGGGAGTTCCGCCACGAGCAGAGCGATCCCGCGCGCTTCTACACCGCGCTCGCCGACGACTCCGCGACCCAGCTGGGGTCCTACGTCGACCTGCGCGGCGCCACGCTGCTCGACGTGGGCGGCGGCCCCGGCTACTTCCGCGACGCGTTCCGCGCGGCGGGGGCGACGTACTTCTCCCTCGACTCCGACGTCGGCGAGCTCTCCGGCCTCGGCGGCATCGCCGGCGGCACGGTCGTCGGCAGCGGGATGCGGCTGCCTTTCCGCGACGGCGCGGTCGACGTCTGCTACTCCTCCAACGTCCTCGAGCACGTCTCCGACCCGTGGCTGATGTGCGAGGAGATGCTGCGCGTCACCCGGCCCGGCGGCACGACGTTCATCAGCTGGTGCCTGTGGTGGGGCCCGTGGGGCGGCCACGAGACCTCGCCGTGGCACCTCGTGGGCGGCCGCTACGCGCGTCGCCGCTACGCCCGCACGCACGGCCACGAGCCCAAGAACAAGTACGGCGAGTCGCTGTTCGCCGTCACCGTCGCCGCCGGGCTCGACTGGGCGGCGCGCCAGCAGGACGCCGAGGTCGTGGCCGTCCTGCCGCGCTACAACCCCCGCTGGTCGTGGTGGATGCTGCGCGTGCCGGTGCTGCGCGAGGTCGTGACCTGGAACCTCGTGCTGGTGCTGCGCAAGCGATGACCGCCACCTTCCGGCTGCGGCTGCTCGCCGCGTGCCTGGTGGTCGTGGGGGTGGCCTTCGTCCAGGACCCCGGCTACCTCGTCGCCGACACCAAGCTCGACCTCGCCGCCGCGCCCGCCGACTTCCTGGGCCGGGCCCTGCACCTGTGGGACGGCGAGGGCGCCTTCGGCCAGCTGCAGAACCAGGCCTACGGCTACCTGTGGCCGATGGGACCGTTCTTCCTCCTCGGCGGGCTCGTCGACCTGCCCGGCTGGGTGGTGCAGCGGCTGTGGGTGGGCCTGGTCATGGCGGTGGCACTCAGCGGGGCCGCGCGGGTCACCCGGGCGCTGGGGGTGCGCTCCGACCTGGCCTGCCTCACGGCGGGCTTCGCCTTCGCGCTCTCGCCGCGGCTGCTGACCACGCTCGGCCCGATCAGCATCGAGGCGTGGCCCAGCGCCCTGGCGCCCTGGGTGCTGCTGCCGCTGGTGCGCGGTGCCACGGTGGGGTCGCCCCGCCGTGCCGCGGCCCTCTCCGCCCTGGCGGTCGCCATGGTCGGCGGCGTCAACGCGGCCGCGACCTTCGCGGTGCTGCCGCTGGGCGTGGTGTGGCTGCTCACCCGCACCCCCGGACCGCGGCGGCGCGCGCTGATGCTGTGGTGGCCGCTCTTCACGCTCCTCGGCACGCTGTGGTGGCTGGTGCCGCTCTTCGTGATGGGCGCCTACAGCCCGCCGTTCCTCGACTACATCGAGACGACGTCGGTCACGACCTTCCCGACCACGCTCTTCGACGTCCTGCGCGGCACCTCGAACTGGGTGCCCTACGTCGACCCCGCCTCGCGCGCCGGCAACGACCTGATCACCACCGCGACCCTCGTGCTCAACAGCGGCGTGGTGCTGCTGCTCGGCGTGGCCGGGCTGGCCCACCGCCGCACGCCGCACCGCTCCTTCCTCGTGCTCTCGGTGCTCCTCGGCGTGCTCATGGTCGGGGCCGGCCACACCGGGGCGGTCGAGGGCTGGTGGGCCGCGGACGTGCGCGGGCTGCTCGACGGCGCGATGGCGCCGCTGCGCAACGTGCACAAGTTCGACCCCGTGCTGCGCCTGCCGCTGGTGGTGGGCCTGGCCCTCGTGCTCGACCGGGTGCTGGCGCGTGGTCGCGACGACCGTGCCGACGTGGGTGCCCCGCAGGGGCCCGGCGCCGGTCCGCAGGCGCGCCTGGAGCGGGTCAACCGCGCGGCGGTCGTGGCGATGGCGCTGGCGGTCGTGGCCGGCGCGGCGCTGCCGGCGGCGCTGGGCCGGGTGACCCCGGCCGGCGCGACCCTCGGGGTGCCGTCGTACTGGGAGGAGACCGCGGCCTGGCTGGCGGCCGAGGACGACACGGACCCCGGCGGCACCGACCTGCTGGTGCCGGGCTCGGCCTTCGGGGAGTACGTGTGGGGCGGCCCGCGCGACGAGCCGCTGCAGTGGCTGGCCGACGCGCCCTGGGCGGTGCGCAACGTGATCCCGCTGACCCGCCCGGGCAACATCCGCATGCTCGACGCGATCGAGGACCGGCTGGCCCAGGGCGAGGGGTCGGCGGCGCTGGTGGCCTACCTGCAGCGCGCCGGGGTCGAGCACCTCGTGGTGCGCAACGACCTGGCCCGCGACGGCGACGTGCCCGACCCCGTGCTGGTGCACGCCGCCCTGGCCGACAGCCCGGGGCTGGAGCGGGTGGCGACCTTCGGGCCCGACGTCGGCGGTGGCTCGCTGCTCGACGAGGTCGACGGCGAGCGGGTGCTCGTCAACGGCGGCTGGCAGTCGCTGCAGGCCGCGGTCGAGGTGTGGGCGGTGCCCGACGGCGGTCGGCTCGCGGTGGGCACCGAGCAGCCCGTGGTCGTGGCCGGCGGCCCCGAGGACCTGCTGGACCTGTCGCGGCTCGGGCTCCTCGGCGACACCCCGACCGTGCTCGCCGCCGACGGTGCGGAGGGCGCCGGTGCCCTGGTCGGCGACGACGGGGGCCTCGAGGCCCCGGTGGTGCTGACCGACGGGCTCCGCGCCCGCGAGCGCGGCTTCGCCCGCCTCCACGACGGCGCCTCGGCCGCGCTGACGCCCGGCGACGTGCGGCGCACCGGCAACCCGGCGCGCGACTACCTGCCCGCCGACGCCGGGCGCTGGTCGACGACGGTCCGGCTCGAGGGCGCGCGCGCCGTCTCGGCGTCCTCCTCGGCCTCCGACGCCACCGCGGTCGGTGGCGCGCGCCGCGGCGCGCTGCCCTACGCCGCGGTCGACGGCGACCCCGCGACGGCCTGGGAGACGGCCCCGCTGTCCTCCTCGTCGGCGTGGTGGCGCCTCGACCTCGAGCAGCCCATGGCGGGCGGCACCGTGCGGCTCGAGGGCGGGCCCGGCGCCACCGACGACCAGCTCGTGCGGCTGCGCACCGAGGCCGGCGTCGGTGAGGAGCTGCGCCTGGGCCCCGGCGACGTGCGCGAGACGACGCTGCCGGCCGGGGAGACCGCCTGGGTCGGGGTCGAGGACGCCTCCGGGGTGGCCGGCCGCGCGCTGTCGCTGGCGGAGGTCGTGCTGCCCGGCGTCGACGTACGCCGCCGGCTCGTGCTGCCGACCCTGCCCGAGGCGTGGGGCGACCCGGCCGCGGTCGTGCTGCGACGCGACCGCGACGCCCGCCGCGGCTGCGTCGTCGTGGACGGCGACGTGCGCTGCGTGGCCGGCCGCGACCGCGACGACGAGGAGGCCGCCGGCCTGAGCCGCGCGTTCACCCTCGACGCCGCCTCGGCGTGGGACACCCGGCTGAGCCTGGTGCCGCGCGGCGGGCCCGAGCTGGACCGGCTCGCCCTGCGCGACCAGCCGGTCTCGGTCGGCGCCAGCAGCACCGCCGTGCCCGACCCGCGCGGTGGTGCGGTGGCCGCCGTCGACGGCGACCCCGGCACGACCTGGAGCGCCGACCCCGACGACCTGCGCCCGGCGCTCGAGCTCTCCTGGCTCGGCCAGCGCACGATGCGACGGATCGCGGTCGACGTCGACGAGGACGCCGCGGTGCGTGCCCCGACCCGGCTGCGGCTCACCTGGCCCGACGGCCAGCGCACCGTCGACCTCGACGACGGCCGGGCGCGCCTCGTGCCGATCCGCACCGACCGGCTCCGCGTCGAGGTGCTCGAGGCCGACGACACCACGAGCCTCGACTTCTCCGCCGCCGGCATCGACCTGGGGGTGGGCGTCTCGGAGATCGACCTGGGCGGGGTGGAGTACCTCCCGCTGGCGCTGCCCACCGAGCCGGTGGCCTACCCCTGTGGCACCGGCCCCGACGTCGTCGTCGACAGCGAGGTGCTGCCCACCGCGCTGGAGGCCGCGCCCGCCGACCTCGCCCGCGGCGAGGTCGTCGACGGCCGCCTCTGCGGCGGCGCCACCCTCGACCTGCCCGCCGGCGAGGTCCTGGTCGACGCCCCCAGCAGCGCCGCGCTCGCCGTCGACGCGCTCGTGCTCACCGATCCCGCGCAGGCCGCCCTCCCGCTGGGCGCGGGGGAGCAGGCCCTGCCGTGGCGCCGGACCCCGGACACCCGCACGGTGGAGCCCGCCGCCGGCGACGCGCTCGTGGTGCTGCGGCAGAACGCCAACGCCGGCTGGCGCGCCTCGCAGGAGGGGGTCGACCTGACCCCGGTGGTCGTCGACGGCTGGCAGCAGGGCTGGCTGCTCCCCGACGCCGCGGCCCCCTCCGCGACCGCTGGAACGGCGACGGGAACGGCCACGGGAACGACCACCGGAACGGCCACGGGAGCGGATCCCGAGGCCGCCCCGGTCGAGGCGGTGTTCGCACCCGACCGCGCCTACCGCACCGGTCTGCTGGCCGGGCTGGTCGGGCTGGTGGCGCTGCTCGTCCTCGTGCTGCTCGGCCGACGCCGCGGGTGGCCCGACGACGCCGCACCGCTGACCGACCGCCGGGTGCCGGGCGCCCTGCTGGCCGGCGTCGGGCTGCTCGGCGCGGGCGCCGTGGCCGGCTGGCCCGGCGTGGTCGTGGCGGCCGTCGTCACGGTGCTCGTGCGGGGTGCGGCCGGGCTGCTGGAGCGCCGAGGGGCGGGTGACGCGCTCGCCTGGGCGGTCGCCGTGCCCGTCCTCGTCGTCGCCGGCGCCTACGCCGTGACGCCCTGGGGCAGCAGCGACGGGTGGGCCGGCGAGGCGGCGTGGCCGGTCTACCTGATGCTGGTGCCGCTGGTGGGGCTGCTCGTCGCCGGACCGGAGGGGGTGCGGCTCCCCGGCCGGCTCGCCGAGCGGCTCCCCACGAGTCCGCGCAGGCGCATCGCCGGGCGCTCGACGAGGCGGTAGGACGCCTCCGCCGCCACCAGCGACAGCGCGAGGGTCAGCAGCCACAGCGGCACGCCGTGGCCCTCGAAGAGCTCCCATGGCGTCGCCCACATCACCAGGTGCAGCAGCGGCAGGTGCAGGCAGAAGATCCCGAAGGAGATCCAGCCCAGCCGCCGGGCGGCGGGGTGGGAGAGCGCCCGGGCGTAGCGGCTGGCGGGGTCGGCGAAGACCCCGGTCACCACGACCAGCAGCCCGACCACGGCGTAGAGCAGGCTCTTGGTCAGCGACTGCCCCGGCGTCGGGGCGTCGAGCATCGAGGGTCCGGCCACCGGGGTCGCGGCGACGAGCAGCAGGCCGGCCACCAGGGCCCAGCAGCTCCCCGGCTGGCGGCCCAGCGCGACCAGCGGCGCGGTGAGGCGCTCCCACGCGCCCCGCTCGTGCAGCACGTGGGCCAGCGCGAGCAGCAGGCCGAGCGCGAACCACGACAGGTACGCCGGCAGCCACTGCAGCGGGGCGCCGTCGGTGTGGGGGCCCACCCGGGTCGCGCCGTCGAGGTGCCACCAGGCGGTGACCACGACGAGCGCCGCGATGCCGACCAGGACCCGGGCCGGGCGCAGGCCGCGGGCCGCCCGCACCCGGCGACGGCCCAGCAGCGCGACCATGAGGGCCGGCAGCGCGAGGTAGAAGGTGACCTCGACCGCCAGGCTCCACATGTGGGTCAGCCCGCCCGGCAGCAGCGGGGAGCGGAAGGTGTCGAGCATGAGGAGCGTGGCGACCCGGTCACCCCACGAGAGGTCGGCGTTGCTGCGCACGAACGCCAGGGCGAGGGCCGCGGTCACGACGTAGAGCGGGGCGATCCGCAGGAAGCGCTTCCACAGGTAGTCCGGTGTCGCCGGCGTCGGCCTGCGGTCGGCCGTGGCGGCCAGCCAGGGGCGGGCGAGCAGGAAGCCGGAGAGGACGAAGAAGAGCGCGACGCCGACGTCGAGCCGGGCCAGCAGCGTGCCCCAGAACCCGTTGCCGGTGTAGTCGCCGGACCAGAAGGCGACGTGGGTGGTGAGCACGCACAGCGCGCCCACGGCGCGCAGCGCGTCGAGCGCCGCGAAGTCGGGGCCGCTGCGCGCCGGCGGGGGCACGAGCGAGCCCTGGGGGAGCGCGGGGGCCGCGGCGGTCGCGCTGCGGGCCCCCGTGGCGGCCCCGGAGTCGGCCCCGGAGTCGGCCCCGGAGTCGGCCCCGGGCTCGAGCCGGGCGTGCGACGGTGTGCTCACAACGGACCTCCTGCGACGGCTGTGCCCACCTCCACGACGTCGACGCACATCGTGGTCCCCGGCGACAGCCCGTCCAGGGTGACAGACGACACCGCGGAGGTCACCTCGACGTAGAGGCTGCCCAGGCCGGCGTCGACCGGCGCCTCGACGGTGCGGTCGCCGACCTCGACGGTGACGGTGTCGGCGGCCGACGACAGGTAGCCGACCCGCACCCACCAGGTGTAGTCGAAGGCCGTGTCGTCGAGCGGCACGGTGCGGGAACGACCCTCGCGCACGGCCCACCCGCAGTCGGGCCGCGGCCCCTCCTCGGCCACGGCCACGGGGTCGATGACGGCGCGCCGCGGGCGCCCCTGGGCGTCGAGGGCGACGAGGCGGTCGGTGACCGAGGGGAAGCGCGCGTTGTCGACCACCACGGGCAGCAGCCTGACCGTCGTGTTGAACGGGTACAGGTAGCCGGGCACCACCTCGTCGGGCACCACGGTGTCGGCCACGTCGACGGCTCCGAGACCGGCGAACTCGGCCTGGGTCGTGCGGAGGTACGTCTCGCCGGGGTTGTCGGTGTGCCAGATGCGGGCGTAGAGCACCGAGCTCACCACCCCGGCCACCACCACCGCGACGGTGGCGACGGTGAGGACCCGTGGCCCCACGCCCACCAGCAGCAGCGGGGTGTCCCGCGGCCAGCTCGAGCCGGGCGCCCCGGCCAGGGGCAGGACGGCGAGACCCAGGCACAGCACGGCGGCGCAGGCCACGTCGCTGAGGTAGCGGTACTCCAGCCCCGCCACCTCTCCGACGACGGGCGCCCGGGTGACCAGCAGCAGCACGTAGGAGGCGGCCGCGTAGGCGGCCAGCAGCGCCCAGGCCCGGGCCGCCCCGGTGCGCCGGAGCACGACGAAGAGACCGCCGAGCGCCAGGGCGACCCAGGCGAGGTGCACGAGCAGGTCGGGCGGATCGGCCAGCCCTGCGGGCGGGTTGACGTCGCTCCAGCGCCACGGACCGCCCAGCAGCCCGGTGGACAGCGACCGGCCGAGCATCGTCTCCGCCAGTCCGCCGGCAACCGAGCCCGAGGTCTCCTCGGCCAGCGAGGGCACCCGCAGCAGGTAGTGCACGAGGTAGGCCACCGCCAGGGCGGTGCAGGCGACCAGGGCGGGCCAGAAGCGACGGGCCAGCACCCGCGCACGTCGCGCCGGACCGCCCTCGGCGAACCACCCGAGCGCGTACGCGGCGAGCATCGGCAGCAGGACCAGCGCCTTGACGTAGCCCAGCAGGCCGAAGGACAGCGCCACCAGCGTCACGAGGAGCCAGCGCAGCCGCCCGGTGCGCAGGTAGCAGGTCCAGGCGGCGACCGAGGAGAAGAACGCGACCTGCAGCGGCAGCGCGTTCAGGCTGGCCGCCCACCACATGGCGGCCGGCAGGGTCATGGCGCTGGAGAGGTAGAGGGCGAGCAGGGGCACGACCGCCCAGCGGGCCCCGAAGAGCACGACCAGCATCCAGACGCACGCCGCCGCGGCCAGCAGGTGCAGCAGCAGGGTGGTCGTGGCGGCGAGGGCCCAGTCGACGTCGCCGCCGGTGGTGACCACCCAGGCGAGGAACCGGCCGAGCGGCATGAACTGGCTGTCGTAGGGCTCCAGCAGCAGGCCCGCACCGAGGCCCGAGCGCTCGGCGTCGTCGAGCATCTGGAGGTCGTCGAGGTAGAACCAGCTCGGGTAGAGCGCCCACGCCCGCAGGGCCAGGTGCGCCGCCACCAGGATCGCGCACGCGCCGAGGACGAGGGGGCGCGCGCCGGCGGCCGGCGGCCGGTCGCCGCGCGCGGGAGGTGCGGGAGGTGTCGACACCGCTGCGTCGTCCGAGGTCGTGCGGGTCGACGACGACGGCTGGTCTGGCACGCCGGCGAGTCTCGCACAGGCGCGCCGCGGGCCACCGATTCCTACTGTTCGGTAACAGCCTGTGACGGGAGGCACACTTCGTCCTCCGGATGGGTTACGGTTCGCCGATCGATCTTTCTGGGAGGGAAGTGGATGAAGATTCTGGGACGGGTCCTCGTGGGCCTGGGGGCATTCCTGGTGGTGGCGGCCGTGGTCGCCCTCACGTGGGCACCGGGGGCCGTGAAGCGCACCCCCGTCGACGTCGACTCGGTGACGGTGCTGAGCGGTGAGGCGGCGCGCCTCGACACGGCCACCAACGAGCTGGGCGCGGCGGAGCCGATCTACGCCCTCAGCATCACCAAGAGCGACAGCGAGGCCTCGAGCGACGACACCGCGGTGTTCTTCAACCGCTCCTGCGCCGTCTACGGCACCGAGGCCACCGAGGAGTGCCCGGCCTTCGACGACGAGTCGGTGCTGTCGGGTGCCGACGACTTCTTCGCCACCGACCGCACGACCGCCGAGTCGGTCGAGTCCGACGAGCTGCCGGCGCAGGCCGCGGCCCACGAGGGCGTCGTCAACAAGTGGCCCTTCGACGCGGAGAAGACCACCTACACCTACTTCGACAGCGTGACCGGCGAGGGCGTCGACGCGGTCTACGACCGCACCGAGGACGTCATGGGCCTCGAGACCTACGTCTACCGCGTGGAGATCCAGGACGCGCCGATCGTGGTCAGCGCGCTGCTCGAGCTCAACGGCACCTACGACGACGTCAAGGAGATCTACGTCGACCCGCGCACGGGCGCGATCATCCACCAGACCGACGACCAGCAGCGCTACCTCGACGACGGCACGCAGGCCCTCGACCTGCAGCTGGCCTTCACCGAGGACCAGCAGGCGACCAACGTCGCCGACGCCGAGGAGAACATCGCGAGCCTCGACCTCATCACCCGCACCGTGCCGATCGTCGGCTTCGTCGGCGGCGGCCTGCTGCTCGTCGCCGGCGCCGTGCTCCTGCTGCGCGCGCGCCCGCGCACCGCGGGCACGGCCAGCACGACGCACCGCGACAGGACGCCCGCCGGTCGCTGACCGGTCTTGCGGACCCGTCGCGGGCCGCACCCGCACCACCAGCAGGCCCCGGACCACGCGGTCCGGGGCCTGTCGGCGTCACGGGCCGTCACGGGCCTCGACGGTGCGGGCTCAGCGCAGGTCGCAGGCGAAGATCGCGGTGCCCGGGGTCCAGCGGCCGCGGGTGGCCGACCAGCCGCCCCAGACCCGGTCGTGGTGCTCGGGCCACTCCGGCTCCACGAGCCGCACGATCGCGAAGCCGTGACCGGCCAGCACCCCCACCCAGTCGCCGAGGGTGCGGTGGTGCTCGACGTACGACACCTCGCCGCTGGCGTCGTCGACCTCGACGTAGGGCGTGCGGTCCCAGTAGGACTGCGACGCGACCAGGCCGGCCTCGCCGGGGTCGTCGGGGAACATCCAGCGCGTCGGGTGGGTGATGGAGAAGGCGAAGCGGCCCCCCGGTCGCAGCACCCGCGCGGTCTCGGCCACGGCCCGGTCGAGGTCGCGCACGAACTGCAGCGCCCCGAAGGAGGAGAACACGGCGTCGAAGGAGGCGTCGGCGAAGGGGAGGTGGGTGGCGGTCGCCTGCACCGAGGGCACGACCACGCCGGTGCCCTCGTCGATGCGCCGCGAGTGCTGGAGCTGGCGGTAGGACAGGTCGACGCCGAAGGAGCGTCCGCCCTGGTCGCGCACCCAGCGGCTGCACTGCCCGGCGCCCGAGCCGACCTCGAGCACGTCGCGGCCCGCCACCGGGCCGAGCACGCCGACCTCGGCCTCGGTCAGGCCCTCCGGACCCCACACGAAGCCGGCGTCGCCGAGGAACTCCCCGTGGGTGGCCTGGTAGTCGTCGGCGTAGCGGTCCCAGTCGGGGCCGTTGGCGCGCCGCGACTCCTCCTCGCCGACGTCGCGGCGCTCCACCCGCACCGGCGGGAGGGGCGGGTGGGAGCGGGAGTCGGGCGCCTGGTCGGGCTGCGGCGGCAGAGCGCTCACGGTGCGAGCGGCATCGGCTTGCGCCGCCCGGGCAGGCGGCCGGCCAGGTCGCCCAGCGGGCCGACGGCCCGCCCGAGCGCGTCGGCCGACTCGGCCAGCGCCGGCACGATCCGGGCGAGCTCCACCAGGCGCGGCTGGATCCCCTCGAGCGTGGCGCCGAGCGCCACGAGCTGGTCGAGGGTGCCGCCGTCGGCGATGAGCTTCTCGACGAAGCCGTCCTCGGTGAGCATCCGGTCGGCCAGCCCGCCCGGTCGCAGCACCTGGTCGAGCACCCCGTCGGCGGCGGTGAGGCGGTCGAGCGCGCCGCCGGTCTGCAGCAGCCGGTCGAGCACGCCCTCGTGGGCGATGAGCTGGTCGAGCGCGCCGCCCTCGGCGAGCAGCCGCTCGAGCGCCCCGTCGGGGGCCAGCAGCCGCTCGACCGGGCCCTCGGGTCCGAGCAGCCGCTCCAGCCCGCCGTCGGCGGCGGTGAGCCGGGCCAGCGGGCCCTCGTCGGCCAGCAGCCGGTCGAGCAGGCCGTCGCGCTCGAGCAGCCGGGCGACCGGGCGACCGGGCTCCATCAGCTCGTTGACGGTGCGGGCCAGCCGCATCGGGCCGTCCTCGTCGGTGAGCAGCTCCACCAGCTGCTGGGCGTAGCCGTGCTCGCCGATGACCCGCAGCACCAGGTCGGCGTAGCCACCCGGGCGGCGCACGGGCCCGTCGGGAGCCGCGAGACGACCCAGCTGGAGCGTGGTCTGGGTGGCGGCCACCCCGACCCGCACGGGGAGCATGGCCGCCCCGCCGAGCACGCCCAGCACGCCGCCGAGGTCGCGGGGCACCTCCCGCGGCAGGCCCGCGGGCCAGCCCGGCGTCGGCCGACCCGGCGCCGGTCGGCGCGGGGAGCGGGGGGCGGGGCGGTCGGGCACGTCGGGACTCACGGGTTCACCGTACGGCGCAGCGCCGTCGCGCGGAGGCCGTGGCAGCATCCTGGCCATGACGGTGCCCCCCTCCGAGCACGCCCCCGAGCACGCCACCGAGCACGCCGGCGCCCCCGGCGATCTCGCGGCGGGCCTCCGACCGCTCGAGGGCGGCTTCTCCGGGGAGACCTTCCTGGCCGAGACCGGGGGTGAGCGCTCGGTCGTGCGGATCTACGCCGGCGGCCGGGGGCCGGTCGCGCCGTCGGTCGACGCGGCGGTGCTGCGGCTGGCGCGCGGCACGGTGCCGGTGCCGCAGGTGCTCGAGGTCAGGCACGGCGACCCCGACCGCGGGCTGCCGGGCCTGCTGGTCACCTCCTTCCTGCCGGGCACGCGCGGCGACCTGGTCCTGCGCCGCGCCGACCCGCTGGCCGACCCGCTGGCCGACCCGCTGGCCGGGTCAGCGGGGACGGGCGCCGAGGTCGCCTCCGACGAGGCGTTGGCCGCCCTGGGCGAGGAGCTCGGCGCGGCGCTGGCTCGGCTGGCGGGGATCCGGATGCTGCGCTGGGGCCCCTTCGTCGACGCCGACCTCAGCGTCGGGGTGCACGAGCCGCCCTACGACGTCGACGGCCTGCCGGCGCTGGTGGAGGTCTACGCCGACCGCCTCGACCACCTCACGCCGGCGGAGTGGACGGGCCTGCGCGCCGCCGCCGACGACGCCCAGGCGGCGCTCGACGCCGTCGAGGGGGTGTGTCTCGTCCACAGCGACGCCAACCCCAAGAACCTGCTCCTCGACCCCGCCCGCCCGGCCGGCGAGCGGCTCACCGGCCTCGTCGACTGGGAGTACGCCCACGCGGGGCTGCCCTTCACCGACCTGGGCAACCTCGTGCGCCACCACCGGGCCCCGGTCTTCCAGGACGCCGCCGTCGCGACGTACGCCGACGCCCTGGGCGTCGGCGTGCAGGAGGCCCTGGTGCTCGCCCGGGCCGCCGACCTCGGGGCGCTGGTCGACCTCGCCTCGCGACGCGGCGACAACCCCGCCGCCGCGCGCGCCGACGTCCTGCTCCGCGCGATCGCCCGAGCCGGCGACGCGGCGGCCGACGAGCCCGCGGGCTGAGCCCCGCCGAGGGCGTGTCGGCACAGGGGTGCGGGTTGGACTGCCACGCGCGCCGCGGCGTAGTCTGGCTAGGCGCCTGAAGTCTGCCTGCGTCCCAGACGGAGTGGACCCTCGCTCGCTACCACGCCCAGCCGCCTCGCCCACCGCGTCGCGATCGCCCCGGGCACCGATCCACCGGTAGTGAAACCCGACCTCGGGCGTGCCCGCACGACTTCTGCCCATCCAAGGAAACACTTCCCTTATGACGAGCACCATCTCCATTCTTCCCGACTACGACGCGCCTCAGGTCGCGATCAACGACATCGGGTCGGAAGAGGACTTCCTCGCCGCCATCGACGCGACGATCAAGTACTTCAACGACGGCGACATCGTCGCCGGCACCATCGTGAAGGTCGACCGCGACGAGGTCCTGCTGGACATCGGCTACAAGACCGAGGGCGTCATCCCCTCGCGTGAGCTGTCGATCAAGCACGACGTCGACCCCGCCGAGGTCGTCTCGGTCGGCGACGAGGTCGAGGCCCTGGTCCTCCAGAAGGAGGACAAGGAAGGCCGCCTGATCCTGTCCAAGAAGCGCGCCCAGTACGAGCGCGCCTGGGGCACCATCGAGCAGGTCAAGGAGGAGGACGGCGTCGTCGAGGGCACCGTCATCGAGGTCGTCAAGGGCGGCCTCATCCTCGACATCGGCCTGCGCGGCTTCCTGCCGGCCTCCCTCGTGGAGATGCGTCGCGTCCGCGACCTGCAGCCCTACGTCGGCCAGACCCTCGAGGCCAAGATCATCGAGCTCGACAAGAACCGCAACAACGTGGTCCTGTCGCGCCGTGCCTGGCTCGAGCAGACCCAGTCGGAGGTCCGCCACGGCTTCCTGACCCAGCTGCAGAAGGGTCAGATCCGCAAGGGCGTCGTCTCCTCGATCGTCAACTTCGGTGCGTTCGTGGACCTCGGCGGCGTCGACGGTCTGGTGCACGTCTCGGAGCTGTCCTGGAAGCACATCGACCACCCCTCCGAGGTCGTGGCCGTGGGCGACGAGGTCACCGTCGAGGTGCTCGACGTCGACATGGACCGCGAGCGTGTCTCCCTGTCGCTCAAGGCGACGCAGGAGGACCCGTGGCAGCACTTCGCCCGGACCCACCAGATCGGTCAGATCGTGCCCGGCAAGGTCACCAAGCTGGTGCCCTTCGGCTCGTTCGTCCGCGTCGAGGAGGGCATCGAGGGCCTGGTGCACATCTCCGAGCTCGCCGAGCGTCACGTCGAGATCCCCGAGCAGGTCGTCCAGGTCAACGACGACGTCATGGTCAAGATCATCGACATCGACCTCGAGCGTCGTCGCATCTCGCTGTCGCTCAAGCAGGCCAACGAGACCGCCGCGGCCGCCGACGTGGAGGAGTTCGACCCGACCCTCTACGGCATGACCGCGACCTACGACGAGCAGGGCAACTACGTCTACCCCGAGGGCTTCGACCCCGAGACGGGCGAGTGGCTCGAGGGCTTCGACGAGCAGCGTGCGGTCTGGGAGGAGCAGTACGCCAAGGCGCACGCTCGCTGGGAGGCCCACGTCAAGCAGCAGGCCGAGGCCAAGGTGGCCGAGGTCGAGGCCGGCGAGGCCACGTCGTACTCCTCGGGCTCGACCGAGGACGAGACGGAGTCCGAGGGCGGTTCGCTGGCCTCCGACGAGGCGCTCCAGGCCCTGCGCGAGAAGCTCACCGGCGGCGCGAGCTGACCTGCAGCATCCCGTAGCACCCGCACCACGCAGCACCCCGCACGACGCCCGAGGGCCCGGTCACCGAGAGGTGGCCGGGCCCTCGTGGCGTCGGCGGGCGGGGCTGGTACTTTGCCGCCCATGATGGTCTCCCACGAGGCGCGCGTGCTCTTCGTCCACGTGCAGAAGACCGGCGGGTCGACCATCGACTCGATGCTCCAGGCGGTGCTGCCCGACGTCGCCTACGTGCGCGACCTGCCGCAGGGCCGCCACGCCCAGCTGGGTCCGGCGCTCAGGCAGCACCCCGAGCTCGCCGACTACTGGATCTTCGGCTTCGTGCGCAACCCGTGGGCCCGGCTGCTGTCGTGGCACTCCATGATCAAGCGCAACGAGCGGTACGTCGCCGAGGGCAACGCCAAGGCCGCCGAGCGGCTCGCGGGCAACCGGCTGTGGCGCCTGGTGCAGGAGCGCTACCCCGACTTCGAGTCGTTCGTGATGGAGGGACTCGACCGGCAGGGGCAGCTCAACAGCCCCCAGATCGCCTACCTGCGCACCAAGCAGCGCACGGCCGACTTCATCGGTCGCCAGGAGAGCTTCGAGGCCGACCTGCGCACCGTGCTCGACCGTCTCGGCGCCGAGTGGCCCACCGAGATCCCGCGGTTGAACTCCGGCACCCCCACCGACTACCGCGAGCGCTACACCGACGCGATGCGCGACAAGGTCGCCGAGGTCTTCGCCCGCGACCTCAAGCGCTTCGGCTACGAGTTCTGAGGTGCGCGTCGGACTGACCGGGGGCGTGGCCTCGGGCAAGAGCACGGTCTCCGGCCTGCTGCGCGAGCTGGGCGCCGTCGTCATCGACGCCGACCAGCTCGCCCGCGAGGTGGTCGAGCGGGGCACCCCGGGGCTGGCCCGGGTGGTCGAGGAGTTCGGCGAGGGAGTGCTGACCCCCGAGGGCGACCTCGACCGGCCGGCGATGGGGCGGCTGGTGTTCGGCGACGAGCAGGCGCGGCGTCGTCTCGAGGCGATCGTGCACCCGCTGGTCTTCGAGCGCTACGCCGAGGCCGAGGCGGCCGCGGGGCCCGACGACCTGGTCGTCCACGACATCCCGCTGCTGGTGGAGTCGGGGCGCGCCGGCGACTTCGACGCCGTGGTCGTCGTCGACGCCCCGCGTGAGCTCCAGCTCGAGCGCATGGTCGGCGACCGCGGCTGGACCCGGGAGGACGCCGAGTCGCGCATCGCCGCCCAGGCCACCCGCGAGCAGCGGCGCGCGGTGGCGACGTACGTCGTGGACAACACCGGCTCGCTGGAGGACCTGCGCGCCCGGGTGGCCGAGGTGCACGCGCGTCTGGTCGCCGGGTGAGACGCCGCGCTGCGGGGACGCGGCGGGCGCGGCGGTAGCCTCGCAGGTCGACGACGAGGAGGTCGACATGGTGGCGAGCCGATCGGCGCGCGAGCGCAAGGCCAGCGCGGAGGGTGGTGCCCTGGCGCTGGTGAGGATCGAGGTGGGAGCCGACGAGGCCTTCGTCTACAAGATCAGCTGCGTGCGCTGCTCGACCACGACGGCGAAGGGCACCCGGGCCTGGTGGACCTTCCGTCCCGGCGAGGACAACGGCTACCTCGCGGCCATGGACCGCTGGACCTTCCACCTCACCGAGCGTCACCCCGAGGCCGAGGCGCCCTGCCTGGCCTACCTGGAGGCCGCGCAGCAGCGGCTCCAGGAGCGTCGCGACGCCCGCGGCGGCTCCTAGCGGGCCCGCGGCACCTCCGGGACGCACGAGAGCCCCCGCCCGAGGGGCGGGGGCTCTCGTCGGTCGTGCGTGCGGTCAGGCGGCCGAGCCGGCGGCCAGGTCGGGGTCGGCGAAGCGGCGCAGCTTCTGCAGCGCCTCCCGCTCCAGCTGGCGGACCCGCTCGGCGGAGATGCCGTGCTTGGCGCCGATGTCGGCCAGCTTGTGCTGGCGTCCGTCGGTGAGGCCGTAGCGCGAGCGGATGATGTCGGCGGCCCGGTCGTCCAGGTGCCCGACGAGGGCGTTGAGACGGTCGCGCGACTCGGTGTCGAGGACGGTCAGGTCGGGACCGGGGGAGGTCTCCTGGGCCATCAGGTCACCGAGGCTGGTGTCGCCGTCCTCGTCGACGGGGGTGTCGAGGCTGACGTGCTCGCGGCCCCACGACATGAGGTCGAGCACGCGATCGACGTCCATGCCGAGCTCGGCGGCGATCTCGGCCGGCTCGGGGTCACGACCCAGCTGGCGCTCCAGGGTCCGGCGCGCGCCGCCGACCTGGTTGAGCTCCTCCACGACGTGCACGGGCAGGCGCACGACGCGCGCCTGCTGCGCGATGCCGCGGGTGATGGCCTGGCGCACCCACCACGTGGCGTAGGTCGAGAACTTGTAGCCCTTGGTGTAGTCGAACTTCTCGACCGCCCGGATGAGGCCGGTGTTGCCCTCCTGGATCAGGTCGAGCATCGGCATCTGGGCCCGGCCGTACTTGCGGGCGATCGACACGACGAGACGCAGGTTGGCGGTGATGAAGGTGTCCACCGCCTTGCGACCCTGCTCGGCCAGCCACTCCAGCTCCTCGGCGTTGGCCGAGAGGGGGGCGCCGCCCTTGCGACGGCCGATGCGGCCCTGAGCGAGGAGGTGCTCGGCCATCAACCCCGCCTCGATCGTCTTCGACAGCTCCACCTCCGTGGCGGCGTCGAGGAGCGCGTTCCGGGCGATCTCGTCGAGGTAGAGGCCCACGCTGTCGCGGCCCTCGATCTCTCGGGTGGTCGATGTGGCCCGGGTGCGGGTGGCGGTGCTGCCGGTGCTGCTAGCCATCGGGACCCTCTCCTTCTGCTCGTGGGCGCAGTCGGTGCGTCTCACGTCGTGTTCAACGCCCACCGTGGCCGGAGGATTCCGGTCCTTCGCGGTGGGCCTTCACCCAGCACGACGCTCGGCGACCACCGAGAGTTGCGTGACCAGTCAACTCTCAGCCACTTCTCAGAACCTCACCCCCAAGGACCGGTCGGCCGCCGGTCCGGGCGCCGTCCGGCGGCCCACCGCGCCCGGACGGCGCCCCTCACCCGCTCACCGGGGTGTGGTGCCGGCCAGCCCCATCCGGTCCAGGATCCACGCCAGGGTGAAGGCCCGGTCGTGCCACGACTTGTAGCGCCCGGAGACCCCGCCGTGGCCCCCGGCCATCTCGGTGCGCAGCAGCACGTCGGGGCGGGAGTCGGGCCCGGTGGCCCGCAGCTTGGCCACCCACTTGGCGGGCTCGACGTAGAGCACCCGGGTGTCGTGCAGCGAGGTCTCGGCGAGGATCGGGGGGTAGGCCTGGTCGCCCACGTTGTCGTAGGGCGCGTAGGAGGCCATGTAGGCGTAGACCTCCGGGTCGGCCTCGGGGTTGCCCCACTCGTCGTACTCGGTGACCGTCAGCGGCAGGGTGGCGTCGAGCATCGTGGTGAGGGCGTCGACGAAGGGCACGCCCGCGACGATGCCGCCGAAGAGCTCGGGGGCCTGGTTGGCCACGGCGCCCATGAGCATGCCGCCGGCGCTGGCACCCTCCGCGACCAGGGTGTCGGGGGTGGCCCAGCCGGTGTCGACCAGGTGGCGGGCGCAGGCCACGAAGTCGGAGAAGGTGTTCTTCTTCGTGGTCGTCTTGCCCTGGTCGTACCACCGCCGGCCCATCTCGCCGCCGCCGCGCACGTGGGCGATGGCGAAGGCCGCGCCCCGGTCCAGCAGCGAGAGGCGCGCCACCGAGAAGTAGGGGTCGATGGAGGCCTCGTAGGAGCCGTAGCCGTAGAGCAGGGTCGGCACCGGTCGGGTGCCGCCGCCGTCGTCCTCACGCGCGCCGATGCGGCACACGACCGAGATCGGCACCTGCTCGCCGTCGTCGGCGGTGGCCCACAGCCGGTGCTCCTCGTAGTCGGCGGGGTCGTAGCCGCCGAGCACCGGGGTACGGCGCAGCAGGGTGAGCTCGCGGGTGCGCACGTCGTAGTCGTAGACCGACGACGGCACGGCCAGGGTGGTGTAGCCGATGCGCACGACCGGCTGGGCGAAGCCGGGGTTGCCGCCCGAGCCGACGGTGTAGACCGGCTCGTCGAACTCCACGAGGTAGTCCTCGCCCACGCCCCCGGGGCCGAGCTCGAGGATGCGCAGCTGGGTCAGGCCGTTGCTGCGCTGGTGGACCACGAGGTGGCCGGCGAAGGCGTCGACGTCCTCCAGGCGCACGCTCGGGTCGTGGGCGATGAGCGGGGTCCAGCCGCTGGCGGGCGTCGGGGCCAGGGGCGCGGTGGCCAGCTCGAAGTCGGGGCCGGTGGCGTTGTGGGTGACCAGGAAGAGGTCCTCACCGGCGATGACGGCGTGGTCGAGGGAGTACTCCACGTCCTCGACGCGCTCGGCGAAGACCTGCCAGGCGGCCTCGGGCGTGCCGGGCTCGGCGTGGGTGTCGAGGTAGCGGTACTCGCTGGTGGTCTTGGAGCCCACCGCGACCACCAGGAAGCGCTCGGAGCGGGTGCGCCCGACCCCGGTGAAGAAGCGCCCGTCGGTCTCGTGGTGGACCAGCTCGTCGTCGGCCTGGGCCGTGCCGAGGCGGTGGCGCCACACCTTGTCGGGGCGCCAGGACTCGTCGACGGTGGAGTAGAGGCAGTCGACGCCGTTGGGGTGCCAGGTCACCCCGCCCATGACACCGGTCAGCTCGTCGTCGAGCAGGTCGCCGGTCGTGAGGTCCTTGAAGCGCACCGTGTAGCGCTCGTCGCCGACGGTGTCGACGGCGTAGCCGAGCAGGCGCCCGTCGAGGCTGACGGCCGAGCCGCCGAGGGAGAAGAACTCGTGGCCCTCCGCGAGCGCGTTGAGGTCGAGCAGCACCTCCTCGCCGGGCAGGGCCGGCTCGTCGGGGGCGCAGTCCTCGGCCGGCTGCGGCGGCGTCCAGTCGTCGGGGTCGGTGACCGGCACGCGGCAGCTCGCGCCGTACTCACGGCCCTCGAAGGAGCGGGCGTAGTACCAGTGACCCCGGTTGCGGGTGGGCACCGACAGGTCGGTCTCGCGGGTGCGCGCCTTGATCTCGTCGAAGACCTGCTGCCGCAGGTCGCCCAGGTGGGCCGTGCGCGCCCGGGTCCAGGCGTTCTCGGCCTCGAGGTAGCCGGTGACGTCGTCGGACTCCTTCTCCCGCAGCCACTCGTAGTCGTCGGTGCGCGTGAGCCCGTGGATCTCGCGGCTGGTGGGGCGTCGGTCGGCCACCGGCGGGGCCGAGGGGGCCGCCGGGGCCTCGGCGTCGGGGGTGGCGGTGCCGGACGGTGCGGCGGAGGACTCAGACATGCAGCCGACCCTAGCCAGCGCTCCGGCGGCGCGACCGGCCACGGGTCGGTAGCGTCGCGACGTGCCCGTGGACCTGAACGCCGACCTCGGCGAGGAGATCACCGACGACGCCGCGCTGCTAGGTGTCGTGACCAGCGCCAACGTCGCCTGCGGCTACCACGCCGGCTCCGCCGCGATCATGCGCGCCGTGTGCGAGCAGGCCGTGGCCGCCGGGGTGGCGGTGGGGGCCCAGGTGTCGTACGACGACCGGGCCCGCTTCGGGCGCGTGGCCCTCGACGTCGAGCCCGACGTGCTGCGCGAGCAGGTCGCCGACCAGGTGGGGCTGCTGGCGGGGGTCGCTCGGGCCGCCGGCACCCGGGTCACCTACGTCAAGCCCCACGGCGCGCTCTACCACCGCACCCTCGACGACGCCTCGCAGGCCGCGGCGGTGCTGGCGGGGTCGGTCACCGACGACGGTGCCCTGCCCGTGCTCGGCATGCCCGGGGTGCTGCTCGACCTCGCGCGCGACGGCGGGCGGCGCACCGTGCTCGAGGGCTTCCCCGACCGCGGCTACACCCCTGCCGGGCGGCTGGTGCCGCGCTCCGAGCCGGGGGCGGTGCTCGACGACGACGCCCTCGTGGCGGCGCGGGCGGTCACGCTCGCGACCCGGGGGAGCGGCGCGCTCGTGGGGCGGCCGGTCGCACGCGGGGTGGAGTCGGTGTGCGTGCACGGGGACCACCCCGGGGCGGTCGAGCGGGCCCGGCGGGTCCGTGCGGCCCTGGAGGCGGCCGGTCTCGTCCTGCGACCCTTCGCCCCGCCGGGCGCCGTCGACGGGCGCACCGGGTGAGCCGGCGGGGCGACGGGCGGGGAGACGGGCGGGGAGACGGGCGGGGAGACGGGCGGGGAGACGGGCGGGGAGACGGGCGGGGAGACGGGCGAGGAGACGGGCGAGGAGACGGGCGAGGGAGCGGCGCGGCGGGGGGCTCCGCCACCGAGCGTGCGGTCGGCGACGGAGTGCTCGGTGACCCCGGGAGCGACCTCGTGGGTGCGCGCCGGGTGCTGCCCTACGGCGCGCACGCCCTCCTCGTGGAGGTGGGCGGCGCCGGTGCCGCAGCCGCGCTGGCCTCGTGGCTGCGGGCGCTGCGCCTGCCCGTGGCCGACGTGGTGCCGGCCGCTGCCACCGTGCTCGTCGACGGGCTGGCCGACGCCGCCGCCCACGCTGCGGTGCGCGACGCGGTCGCGCGCTGGCGCCCCACGGGCCGGGCGACCGACGGGCCGCTCGTGGTCCTCGAGGTCGACTACGACGGCGAGGACCTCGCCGACGTCGCCGCCCTGTGGGGCTGCTCGGTGCAGGAGGCGGTCGCGCGCCACTCCGCCCTCGAGCTCACGGCCGCCTTCTGCGGCTTCGCCCCGGGCTTCTCCTACCTCGTCGGGCTGCCCGCCGAGCTCGCGGTGCCGCGCCTGGCCACCCCCCGCACCAGGGTGCCGGCCGGGTCGGTGGCGCTGGCCGACCGCTGGTGCGGGGTCTACCCCACCGCCTCGCCGGGCGGCTGGCGGCTGATCGGTCGCACCGACGCCGTGCTGTGGGACCCCGACCGGCTCGACCCGGGCCCGGCGCTGCTGGCCCCGGGGACGCGGGTGAGGTTCGTGGCGCGGTGAGGGGTGGGGCGGTCGGCGTGGGTCCGGGGCGGACGTCATGCGAGTGGTGGATGCGCATCCACCTTCTGCATGACGTCTGCTGGCATGACCTCTCCTGGCACGACGTCCCCGGGCACGCGGGTGGGCCTTGTGACGCGGTGAGGGGTGGCGCGGTGGGCGTGGGTCCGGGGCGGACGTCATGCGAGTGGTGGATGCGCATCCACCTTCCGCATGACGTCTCCGGGCATGACCTCTCCTGGCACGACGACCCCAGGCACGCGGGTGGGCTTCGTGGCGCGGTGAGGGGTGGGGTGGTCGGCGTGGGTCCGGGGTGGACGTCATGCGGATCGTGGATGCGCATCCACCCTTCGCATGACACTCCGGGGCGCGACGTCCCCGGGCGTCGCGGCCGCAGCGGGTGCGCGTGACCGGGGACGTCACGCGGCCGGCGGCCGGGGGTCCCGCGGGTCACGTGGAGGTGCTCGACCCCGGGCCGCTGACCCTGGTGCAGGACCGCGGCCGTCCCGGGCACGCCCATCTCGGGGTGCCGCGCGCCGGGGCCCTCGACCCCGCGGCCGCCGCGCTCGCCGGGCGACTGGTGGGCAACGGGCCCGGCGACGCCGTGCTCGAGGTGCTGCTCGGCGGCCTGGTGCTGCGGTGGGGCCCGGTCGGGGCGTGGGTGGCCGTCACCGGCGCCCCCGTCACGGTCTCGGTCGACGGCCGCGCCCGGTCGACCGGCCGCGCGGAGTGGGTGCCGGCGGGCGCGACGCTGCGCCTGGGCCCGCCGCCGGTCGGGCTGCGCTCGTGGGTGGCCGTCGCCGGCGGGATCGCGACCGACCCCGTGCTCGGCTCACGCTCGCGCGACACCCTGGCCGGGGTCGGTCCGGCCCCGCTGGCGCCCGGCGACGTGCTGCCGCTCGGCCCGCGGCAGGCCCCTCCGGCCCCGGTGGTGGTGCCGCCCGGTCCGGCGTACGACGGGGCGCTGGGGGTCTCCGAGGGGCCGCGGGCCGACTGGCTCGGCCGCGCGGGGTGGGAGCGGCTGCTGGCCACGCCGTGGCGGGTCGGCGGTGGCTCCGACCGGGTGGGGCTGCGGCTGGAGGGCGAGCCGCTCGCGCGGGCGCGCGAGGGCGAGCTGGCCAGCGAGGGGGTGGTGCTCGGCGCGGTGCAGCTGCCTCCCGACGGCCGGCCGGTGGTGTTCCTGGCCGACCACCCCACGACCGGCGGCTACCCGGTGGTCGCCGTGGTGGTGGCCGAGCACGTGGCCCGCTGCGCCCAGCTCAGGCCCGGGGACCCGGTGCGTCTGGTGGCGCGCTGAGGCCGCCGGCGTCATCGCCTGTGTCCTCCCCGACCTCTCCGACCTCCCCGTCGTCGCCCGTGCTGTCGGCGGCACTCTCGCCCGCGACGTCGGTGCTCCCGTCCGCGTCGGTCGTCGTGTCGAGCGCGGCGAGCCCGGCGAGCCCGGCGGGCTCGGCGGGCTCGGCGGGATCGGCGGGCTCGGGCGGCAGCCAGGCGTGCAGCTGCGGGTCGTCGGCGGCGTAGGAGCGCACCGGGCCGGCGGGGGTCTCGGCGGTCTCGAAGCGCACGGTGACGACGCCGCGCCCCGAGCCCCACACCCAGCCGCGGCCCATCTCGTCGTGCTCGACGTCGAGCCCCGGGGGCCAGGTCTCGCGGCGCCGCATGGTCGGCAGATCGACAGGCGCCTCGGGCTCGGGCTCGGCGTCGGTGCCGCCGAAGAGGTCCTCCTGCACCCAGTCGGCCAGTCCGGAGACTCCGACGCCGAGCAGGCGCACGCCGCCGCTGAGGTCGGCGCTGGCGAGCAGGTCGCCGAGCAGGGAGCGGGCGACCCGGGCGATGGTGCCGGCGGTGTCGGTGGGGGAGGGCAGGGTGCTCGAGCGGTTGACCGTGGTGAAGTCGTGCAGCCGCACCTTGATCGTGATCGTGCGACCCGACAGCCCGTGCTTGACCAGCCGGGCGGCCACCTCGCCGGCCTGGCGGGTGAGCAGCCCCTCCATCAGCCGGCGGTCGGTGAGGTCGGTGTCGTAGGTGCCCTCGACGCTGACCGACTTGGCCTCGCGCTCCGCGACCACGGGGCGGTCGTCGAGGGCCCTGGCCAGGTGCCACAGGCCGGTGCCGTGGGAGCGGCCCACGATCCGCACGAGCTCCTCGGCGCTGACCGCCTCGAGGTCGGCGACGGTGACGATGCCGGCGCGGCGCAGCCGCTCCGCCGTGGCCGGCCCGACGCCCGGGATCACCGTGGCCTTCATCGGGCGCAGCAGCTCCTGCTCGGTGCCGGGCGCCACCACCGTCAGCCCGTCGGGCTTGTCGAGGTCGCTGGCGACCTTGGCGATGAACTTGCTGGTGCCCAGCCCCACCGAGGCCGTCAGGCCGCCGGTCGCCGCCGAGACCTCCCGGCGCAGCCGCTGGGCGAAGGCGGTGACGGTGGGCGTCTCGAGGTCGGGCAGGTCGGCGCGCTCGAGGTCGACGAAGGCCTCGTCGAGCGAGAGCGGCTCCACCAGCGGGGACACCGCGCGCAGCAGGCCCATGACCACGCCGCTGGCCTCGCGGTAGGCGTGGAAGCGCCCGGTGAGGAAGGCGGCGTGCGGGCACCGCGAGCGCGCCTCGCGGGTCGACATCGCCGAGTGCACCCCGAAGACCCGGGCCTCGTAGGACGCGGTCGACACCACGCCCCGGCCCCCGACGCCGCCGACCACGACGGGCTTGCCACGCAGGGACGGCTTGTCGCGCTGCTCGACCGAGGCGAAGAAGGCGTCGAGGTCCAGGTGGAGGACCGAGGCCTGGGCACGCACGTCGGCAACGTACCCGCCGGCCCCGTCCTCGCCCGCGACGACACGGGAGCAGGGGCACCGCGCCGGCCGCCGCTCGTGCGCCCCGGCGCGCCCGGGCCCCGAGCGCTCCCTCCCCGGAGGCGGCCCCCGGTCGGGGATCCCGCACCGAGGACCACGAGTCGTCCACCGCGACCCGTGCGCCCGACCCTCTCCACAGGCCTCGCGGTGCGCCCGGCGCGTGCGGCTGCGGCGGGGGAGCGTCGTGCCATGACCACGACTCCCGGTGCTCCCGGGTCCCCCCGCCCCGTCCCGTCCACACCGCGCGCCCCGGCCGCCACGGCCCCGCTGGTCGCCCGCACCCCCGAGGACGTCCTCGCCATGGTGCCGGCGGTGCTCGGCTTCACCCCGACGCAGTCAGTCGCCATGCTCACGCTCGGGGCCGCGCGGGCCTTCCACGCGCGCGTCGACCTGCCCACCGCGGCCCAGCTGGCCCAGGAGCCGGACGGCCTGACCGAGATGGTCGACCTGCTCCGGCAGCCGTGCGTGCGCCACCGGGTGCGTGCCGTGCTGCTGGTCGTCTTCAGCGACGACGAGCACACCGCGCTCGCCGCGCGTCGCGCCCTCGTGCCGGCCTTCCGGGGGAGCGGCATGGAGGTGGTCGACGTGCTGCGCGCCGACGGCCGCCGCTGGTGGCCGATGCTGCGCCGTCACCCGGGAGCGCCGCCCTGGGGAGTGCCGTACGACGTCAGCGAGCACCCGTTCGTGGCGCAGACCGTGCTCGCGGGCAAGGTCACCCACCCCACCCGCGAGGACCTCGACCGCTCCCTCGACCCCGGCCCGGCCGAGGTCGCGGCCCACGCCCGGGTCGCGTGCCTGGTGGCCCAGGGGCCGCTCGCCCCGCGAGGCGACACCCCGGCGGAGCCGGTCGAGGCGATGGCGCTGCGCGACCTGCTGCTCGACCACCACGTCGACGGCACGCTGCCCGACCCCGAGGAGGTCGCCCGGCTGCTGCTCGCGCTGCGCAGCCCGCGGCTGCGCGACCTGGCCTGCGCGCTGGTCGAGCGCCGCGAGGCCGCCGCGTGGGCCGAGCTGTGGCGCGGGGTCCTGCGGCTCACGCCGCCCGAGCTCGTCGTCGGTCCCGCCACCGTCACCGCGTTCTGCGCCTGGCTCGCGGGGGAGGGGGCGCTGGCCTGGTGCGCCCTCGACCGTGCGCTGGCCGTCGACCCCGACCACTCCTTCGCCGGTCTGGTCGGCGGGCTGCTGACGGCCGCGGTGCCGCCGGCGGCGTGGGACGCGCCGGGCGGCCCGGGCCGCTCCGACCTGATCGCCCTCCTCGAGGAGATCGAGGAGCTCGAGGAGCTCGACCGACGAGGGGAGCTCGACGACGACCCCGGCGCGGGCCGCGACCACGGCTGGTAGGACGGGCCCGGCCGCAGGCGGCCCAGCCGTGGTCCCCTCCGCCATCCGCGTCCTCCCGGCGACGCGCGCAGCTGCGGGCCGACGACGTGGGCGGGTGCCGTCGGCGGGGTGACGTCGGCGGGGTGACGTCGGCGGGGTGACGTCGGCGGGGTGAGGCGGCCGGCCGCCGGGGGCCCTAGGGTCGCGGCATGGGCGAAGAGGTGGAGGCGCAGGAGTTCTCGCGCGCAGACCGGACCAGGCACCGCGAGAAGGTGCGCCGCTGCCTCGACGTGTTCGCACGCATGCTGCGCGAGGCGCGCTTCGACACCGACGACCCGATGACCGGGCTCGAGGTCGAGCTCAACCTCGTCGACGACCGCGGCGACCCGGCGCTGAAGAACGCCGAGGCCCTCGAGGCGATCGCCGACCCCGACTTCCAGACCGAGCTGGGCCAGTTCAACATCGAGATCAACGTGCCCCCGGCCCGGCTGCGCGAGGGCGGGCTGCGCACCTTCGAGGACACGCTGCGCACCAGCCTCAACGAGGCCGAGCGCCGCTCCTCGCAGGTGGGGGCCCACCTGGTGATGATCGGCATCCTGCCCACCCTGGCCGAGGGCCACATGGGCATGCACAGCATCAGCTCCAACCCCCGCTACCGCCTGCTCAGCGACCAGATCCTCCACGCCCGCGGCGAGGACCTGACCATCGAGATCGCCGGGGCCACCGAGCGGCTCGACACCACCTCCGACTCGATCCTCCCGGAGGCGGCCTGCACCTCCACGCAGTTCCACGTGCAGACCTCGCCCGACCAGTTCGCGGCCTACTGGAACGCCTCGCAGGCCATCGCCGGCGTGCAGGTGGCGACCGCGGCCAACGCGCCCTACCTGCTGGGCAAGGAGCTGTGGCGCGAGACCCGCATCCCCCTCTTCGAGCAGGCCACCGACACCCGCAGCGAGGAGCTCAAGGCCCAGGGGGTGCGCCCGCGCGTGTGGTTCGGCGAGCGGTGGATCACCACGGTCTTCGACCTCTTCGAGGAGAACGTCCGCTACTTCCCGGCCCTGCTCCCCGTCACCGAGGAGGAGGACCCGCTCGAGGTGCTCGAGGCCGGCGGCACCCCCGCCCTCGCCGAGCTGCGGCTGCACAACGGCACCATCTACCGGTGGAACCGTCCGGTCTACGACGTCGCCGACGGGGTGCCGCACCTGCGCGTCGAGAACCGGCTGCTCGCGGCCGGGCCCACCGTCGCCGACACCGTCGCCAATGCCGCCTTCTACTTCGGTCTCGTGCGCGCCCTCGCCGAGAGCGAGCGGCCGCTGTGGTCGCAGATGTCGTTCAGCGCCGCGGAGGAGAACTTCCACGCCGCCGCCCAGCAGGGCATCGACGCCCAGATCTACTGGCCCGGCGTCGGACAGGTGCAGGCCACCGAGCTCGTGCTGCGCCGGCTGCTCCCGCTGGCCCACCAGGGCCTCGAGGCGTGGGGGGTGGAGGCCGCCGACCGCGACCGCTTCCTCGGGATCATCGAGCAGCGCTGCCTGACCGGCGTCAACGGCGCGCAGTGGTTCGCCGCGCGCATGGCCGAGCGCGCGGGGGAGGACCGCTACGACGCGCTGCGCGCGGTGCTCCTCGACTACACCGAGCGGATGCACACCAACGAGCCGGTGCACACCTGGACCTGAGCGCGGCCCGGTCGGGTGTCGCGCCGCCCGTGCCTCACCGCACCCGCAGGCGCCGCCAGCTCCGCCCCACCCCGCTGCGGGGGTCGCGCCAGGCGGTGCGGCTGACCACCACCATCACCAGCGGCAGCTCCGCCTCCGCGTAGGCCGCCCGGGCCGCGGCCAGCCACGCGAGGTCGACGTCCTGGAGGGCGAGGTCGCCCAGCCGCACCAGCCACACCACCGGCGCCGTGGGGGCCGTGGGCGCCGCCTCGCCCCGGCCGTGCCGCGTCCGGCCCGCCGCGGCCATGAGATCCGCGCGGCGCACCATGGCCGCCACCACGTCGGAGCGCAGCGCCGGGTCGAGGTCGGGGTCGTCGGTCCGCGGCACGAAGAGCGCGGTCGGCCCGCCCGGCACGCCCACGTGCAGGACGGGTGGGCGCACCCGGGTCGGGCCCGAGAGCGCCACGTCGAGCACGGCGCGTCGCAGCAGGGCCTCCAGCCCGGGCGCGAGCGGCTCGGTGAGACCGCACGCGTCGCCGGGGCCGAGGGCGCGACGTACGGGGGGGTGGGGCACCGCCCCAGGGTGCCCGCCGGGATCGCCCGGCGCGCCTCGTCGTCCACAGGCTCCCGGAGCGCGCGCGGATCGGTTAAGTTGCCCGGAGACGATCGACCCGACGACGAGTCGGTCGAGCCGACGACGAAGGAGTGCCGATGGGGACCGTGGTGGTCGGATACGTGGCGAAGGCCGAGGGCGAGGCCGCCCTCGACAAGGCGATCGAGGAGGCCACGCTGCGCGGCAAGAAGCTCGTGGTGGTCAACTCCCACCGCGGCGGCGCCGAGTTCGACGAGCACGCCTCCACCAAGGCCGAGGCCGACATGGACGCCGTGCGCGCGCGCCTGGAGGCCTCCGGCGTGGAGTTCGACCTGCGCCAGCTGGTGCGCGGGTTCGAGCCCGCCGAGGACCTCATCAGCATCGCTGAGGCCAACGACGCCGAGCTGCTGGTCATCGGCCTGCGCCGCCGCTCGCCCGTGGGCAAGCTGATCCTGGGCAGCAACGCCCAGCGGATCCTGCTCGACGCCCACTGCCCGGTGCTCGCGGTCAAGGCCGACTGAGCCGGCTCCCCGCCGGCGCGGCTGGCCCGTCGCGGGGCCCTGGGACAGGATGGCGCCATGGCCATCCACATCACCGGCGACGACGCCGCCGACCAGGTGCTCTCCGACGACCCCTTCGCGCTGCTCGTGGGCATGATGCTCGACCAGCAGTACCCGATGGAGCACGCCTTCCGTGGCCCGGCGAAGGTGCTGGAGCGCTTCGGCAGCCTCGACCCGTCGCGCATCGCCGCGGCCGACCCGGAGGAGTTCGCGGCGCTGTGCGCCCAGCCGCCGGCCATCCACCGCTTCCCCGGGTCCATGGCCTCGCGGCTGCAGGAGCTGGCCCGCATCGTCGAGGACACCTACGACGGCCACGCCGAGCGGCTGTGGACCGAGGCCGCCGACGGACGCGACTTCCTCAAGCGGATGACCGCCCTGCCGGGCTTCGGCAAGCAGAAGGCGCAGATCTTCGTCGCACTCGTGGCCAAGCAGCTCGACGTGCGCCCCGAGGGGTGGGAGAAGGTCGTGGGCGACTACGCCCACGAGGGCTACCGCTCCGTCGCCGACGTCGTCGACCCCGCCTCGCTGCAGAAGGTGCGCGAGCACAAGAAGGAGATGAAGGCCGCGGCCAAGGCGAAGGCCGGCGGCTGACGGCCCTCGCGCCGCGGTCTGAGAGCCCCGTTCATCTCCCGGCCACCCGCCGGTCGTCGTGCCGTACGCCGCCCCGGGCCGACCCGCCCGGGGCGCTCCGGGCCCGGCCGGATGCGGTGTGCTCAGGGCCCCCGTGGCAGAATGACAGCGCGGCTCTTGACGACACCGGGCCTCGCCGCGCCCCCACGCCAGTTGACGAGAGGTGTTCGTGTCCTCGAACGCACGCAAGATCCCTGCCGAGGTGCTCGCCCACCCGGCTGTCGCGTCCCTCATCGAGCAGGGCACCCCCTCCGGGAGCGTCAGTCCTGAGGAGGTGCGCCAGGCCAGCGAGGACGCAGCGGTCGAGCCGCGCCACCTCAAGGCGCTGCTGGCCCACCTCAGCGAGATGGGTATCTCGGTGAACGTGCCGGCCGCCTCGCTGCGCGCCGTCGCCGCCACGTCGACCCGCAAGACCACCACCGCGAAGACGGCCAAGAAGGCGCCGGCCAAGGCCGCCGCCACCAAGGCCGCTCCGGCCAAGGCCGCCGCCACCAAGACGGCGGCCAAGACCACCGCCGCCAAGACGACCGCGGCCAAGACCGCCGCCGCGAAGAAGGCCGCCGCCGCCGAGGTGCCGGTCGTGGCCGAGGAGCCGGTGCTCGGCGCCGACGGCAAGAAGATCCTGCCCGACGTGCCCGACGAGCAGTTCGAGAAGGACGTCAAGGCCGACCCGACGATCGTCGAGGACGAGAAGCAGGCCTCCTTCGTCGTCTCCGCCGCCGACGACACCGACGAGCCCGAGCAGCAGGTCATGGTCGCGGGCGCGACCGCCGACCCGGTGAAGGACTACCTCAAGCAGATCGGCAAGGTCCCGCTGCTCAACGCCGAGATGGAGGTCGAGCTGGCCAAGCGCATCGAGGCCGGCCTGTTCTCGGAGGAGAAGCTGGCCAAGGGCGGCAAGATCAGCGCCAAGCTCCTCGAGGAGCTGGAGTGGATCGCCGAGGACGGCCGTCGCGCCAAGAACCACCTCCTCGAGGCCAACCTGCGCCTCGTGGTCAGCCTGGCCAAGCGCTACACCGGCCGCGGCATGCTCTTCCTCGACCTGATCCAGGAGGGCAACCTCGGTCTGATCCGCGCGGTCGAGAAGTTCGACTACACCAAGGGCTACAAGTTCTCGACCTACGCCACCTGGTGGATCCGTCAGGCCATCACCCGCGCGATGGCCGACCAGGCCCGCACCATCCGCATCCCGGTGCACATGGTCGAGGTCATCAACAAGCTCGCCCGCGTGCAGCGCCAGATGCTCCAGGACCTGGGCCGCGAGCCCACGCCGGAGGAGCTGGCCAAGGAGCTCGACATGACCCCCGAGAAGGTCATCGAGGTCCAGAAGTACGGCCGCGAGCCAATCTCGCTGCACACGCCCCTGGGTGAGGACGGCGACTCGGAGTTCGGTGACCTCATCGAGGACTCCGAGGCCATCGTGCCCGCCGACGCGGTGTCCTTCACGCTGCTCCAGGAGCAGCTGCACGCCGTGCTCGACACGCTCTCCGAGCGCGAGGCCGGCGTGGTCTCGATGCGCTTCGGCCTCACCGACGGCCAGCCCAAGACCCTCGACGAGATCGGCAAGGTCTACGGCGTGACCCGCGAGCGGATCCGCCAGATCGAGTCGAAGACGATGTCGAAGCTGCGTCACCCCTCGCGCTCGCAGGTCCTGCGCGACTACCTCGACTGAGGTCCAGCCCGGCGCACCGACGCCTCCCGGACGCCCCGTCCGCGCCACCCGGCGCAGGCGGGGCGTCCGTCGTCGCGCTCCGCCGCCCGAACCACCGGCCCCTCCGCCGGTGTTGCCCGGCGGTTCCTGGCGGGCCTCCGGCGCCGCTCGGGGGAGCGCCCAGGAATGCCGGGGGCGGGACCGGCCTTGGACCCCTGTGACCTCCCGGAGCACCCCGACCACCCCGACGACCTCCACCGCACCGACGGCGGCGGGGCGCGGTGGCCCCCGCGCCGGGGCGGCCGGCGTCGCCTTCGCCTTCCTGGTGGTGATGCTCGGCGCGACCCTCCCGACGCCCCTCTACCCGCTCTACGAGGCCGACCTCGGCTTCGGCCAGGCCACGGTGACCCTGGTGTTCGCGGCCTACGCCGTGGGGGTGCTCGCCGCGCTGCTGCTGCTGGGACGCGCCTCCGACGCGCTGGGACGCCGACGGCTGCTGCTGGTCGCCGTGGCGGTCTCGGCGCTCAGCACGCTGCTCTTCGCCACCACCCCCGACCTCTCGGGCCTCTACCTCGGGCGCGTGCTCTCCGGCCTCAGTGCCGGCATCGCCACGACCACGGGCACCGTCTACCTCGTCGAGCTCGCACCCGAGGGCGGCCAGGCCCGCGCGTCGCTGCTGGCCACGGTGGTCAACATGACCGGCCTCGGCCTCGGCCCGCCGCTGGCCGGGCTGGTCTCCGAGCTGGCCCCGGCCCCGCTGGTCACGGCGTACGTCGTGCACCTCGGCCTGCTCGCGCTCGCGGTGCCGGCCCTGCTGCTGGCGCGCGAGGTGGTCGTGGCCCCGGGCGCCTCCCTGCGACCCGAGCGCCCGAGCGTGGCCGCCGAGGCCCGCGCGGTCTTCGTGCCGGCCTCACTGGCGGCCTTCGCGGCCTTCGCCGCGCTCGGGCTGGTCACCGGCGCCACGGCCGGCATCCTGGGCCAGGTGCTCGGGGTGAGCGACCGGGCGGCGGTCGGGTTCGTCGTGCTGACCCTCTTCGCCGCCTCCGCCCTGGCCCAGGTGGGCCTGCGCGGCGTCGCGACCCGGATCGCCCTCACCTCCGGCTGCCTGGTGCTCGTGCTGGGCGCCGCGGTGCTGGCCGCGGCGCTGCTGGCCGAGTCGGTGGCCGTGCTGGTCGCGGCGCTGGCGGTGATCGGCGTCGGGCAGGCCCTGGCCTTCCGCGCCGGCACCGCGGCGATCACCGCCGCCGCCCCGGCCGCCGATCGCGCACGCACGGTCACCAGCTTCTTCCTCGTGGCCTACCTCGCCATCTCCCTGCCTGTCGTGCTGCTCGGCGCGGCGTCGCTGCGCTGGGGGCTGCGCGAGGCCACCCTCGGCTTCGCCGGCGGGGTCGCCCTGATCGCGCTGGCCTCCTTCGTCGCCCAGCTCGTCGTCGAGCGCCGCGGCACCGCCGGGGCCCGAGGCTGACGTCATGCGGGGGGTGGATGCGCATCCACGCAGCGCATGACGTCCCGTGGTGCGCGCGGGGGCGGCTGTCGCGCGGGCGCCCGAGGCTGACGTCATGCGGGGAGTGGATGCGCATCCACGCAGCGCATGACGTCCCGCAGGAGGCAGCGGTGCCCACGTCCGGGGCCGGCCCCGCCGACTCACCCACCCGAGGGGGTGCAGAAGTTGGGCCGGTGAGGTTGAGTGGGGCCAGAGGACGGTCGCAGCCAGGCCGCCCCAACACCGACCCGCGGTCGATCCGACCGGTCCGGACCAGGAGGGGGCCCGTTTCCGTCATGACCACCCACACCTCGCACCTCGCGCCACCCGAGCCGAGCCTGCAGACCCTCGCCGACGCCGACGTCCTCAGCGGACGCGACGCGGTGGCCGCCGCGGCGGCGTACGTCGCGGCCCAGGCGCTCGCCGACGGCCCGGTGGGCCGCGTCGGGCTGGAGCTGGAGCTGCACCTGGTCGACCTGGCGCGCCCCGCGGAGCGGGTCGCCTGGGCCGACGTGATGGCGCTCGTGGCGGCGATGCCCGCCATGCCGTCGGGCAGCTCGGTCACCCTCGAGCCCGGGGGACAGCTGGAGCTCTCCACCCCGCCCCACGCCGACGTCGTCAGCTCCGTGGCCGCGCTGCGGGCCGACCGCGACGTGCTGCGCGCAGCCCTGGCCGCCCGCGGCTACGCCGCCGTGCCGCTGGGCGCCGACCCCGTGCGCCCGCCGCGCCGGGTCAACCCCCACGCCCGCTACGACGCCATGGAGCGCCACTTCGCCGCGCGCTCCTGCGCCGGCGCCGGGCTGGCCATGATGACGGCCACCGCCGCCCTGCAGGTCAACCTCGACGCGGGTCCCGCCGCGGGCTGGTCTGACCGGCTCGCGCTGCTGCGCTCGCTGGTGCCAGTGCTGGTGGCGGCCTCGGCGGGCTCGCCGTACCTCGGTGGGCGCAGCTCGGGCTGGAGCTCGATGCGCCAGGAGACCTGGCAGGGCATCGACTCCGGGCGCAGCGATCCTGTCACCTCCGGCGAGCCGGGCGTGGCCTGGGCGCTCTACGCCCTCGACGCCCCCGTGATGCTGGTGCGCGAGGGTGCGGCGATGCGCGCGATCACCGAGCGGGTCACCTTCGCGGCCTGGCTGCGCGACCCCGCGCTCATCGGTCGTCCGGCCACGCTCACCGACCTCGACTACCACCTGACCACGCTCTTCCCGCCGGTGCGCCCGCGTGGGTACGTCGAGATCCGCTGCGTCGACGCCCTGCCCGACCGCTGGTGGCCCGCGGTGGCCGCCCTGGTCGTCGGCCTCGTCGACGACCCCGTGGCCGCCGACCTCGCCGCGGAGCTGTGCGAGCCCGTGGCGGGTGCCTGGGAGCGCGCCGCCCGCGACGGCGTGACCGACCCTGACCTGCGCCGCGCCGTCGCCGGCTGCACCGACCTGGCCGCCCGCCGCGCCCCCGCAGGACTGCGCACCGAGCTCGAGGCCCTCGCGACGCTGGTCGCCGACGGCTCCTCGCCGGGCCAGGAGCTGCGCGCGGTCGCCGACACCCGGGGCCCGCTGGCCCTGCTCGAGGAGGAAGCCCGTGCCTGACCCCGCCGCCCGCACCACCCACGACGTCACCCCCGACGTCACTCCCGACCCCACTCCCGACCCGGCCCTCGGCGCCACCCCTGGCACCTCGCTGGACCTCCGCGAGCGCGCCGCCCGCGGCCTGGAGGCCTCGCGCGTGCGCACCCTGGGCCTCACCGACCTCGACGAGCCGGAGCTGACGGCGCAGCACAGCCCCTTGATGAGCCCGCTGGTCTGGGACCTCGCCCACATCGGACAGCAGGAGGACCTCTGGCTGCTGCGCGGTGGGCGCACCGAGGCCCAGGGCCTCCTGCCCGCGCGCATCGAGAAGCTCTACGACGCCTTCGAGCACCCCCGTGCGACGCGCGTGGGCCTGCCGCTGCTCACGCCGCGCGAGGCGCGGTCCTACCTCGCCGACGTGCGCGGGCGCGTGCTCGACAAGCTCGAGGCCGCCGCCGTCGACGACGCCGAGGCGCTCTTCGCCTTCGCGATGGTCGAGCAGCACGAGCAGCAGCACGTCGAGACCATGCTCGCCACCCACCAGCTGCGCGACGGCACCCCGCTGCTGGGCGCGGGTGCGCCCCTGCCGCCGGGCCGCCCGCTGCCGGCCGACGCCGTGCCCGTGCCCGCCGGGCCCTTCGTGCTCGGCGTCGACGGCACCGCGGAGCCCGACTCCCTCGACAACGAGCGCCCGGCCCACGTGGTCGACCTGCCGGCCTTCTCGATCGCGCGGCGCCCGGTCACCAACGCCGAGTGGGCCGCGTTCATGGCCGCGGGGGGCTACGACGACCCCGCCTGGTGGTCCGAGCGCGGCTGGGCCCACCGGCTCGAGGCTGGCCTGGAGCGGCCGCAGTTCTGGTCGCCCGACGGCTCGCGGCGCCGCTTCGGCGTGGTCGAGGACGTGCCGCCCGACGAGCCCGTGCAGCACGTGTGCTTCTTCGAGGCCGAGGCCTACGCCGCCTGGGCCGGCGCCCGCCTGCCCACCGAGCAGGAGTGGGAGAAGGCCTGCGTCTGGGACCCCGCCCTGGGCCGGCGGCGCCGCTGGCCGTGGGGCGACAGCGAGTGGACCCCCGCCCTGGCCAACCTCGGCGGCGACGCGCTGCGCCCCGCCCCGGTCGGTGCCTACCCCGCCGGTGCCTCGGCCTACGGCGTGGAGCAGATGGTCGGCGAGGTGTGGGAGTGGACCACCTCGGGCTTCGAGCCCTGGCCGGGCTTCGCCCCGATGCTGTACGCCGACTACAGCGCCCCCTTCTTCGGCGGCGACTACCGCGTGCTGCGCGGCGGGTCGTGGGCCGTTGGCGGGGCGAGCATCCGCCCGTCCTTCCGCAACTGGGACCACCCGCAGCGGCGACAGATCTTCAGCGGCCTGCGACTGGCGTGGGACGGTGTGTAGGCACCTGGCGTGGCTGGGGGAGCCCCGGAGCGTGGCCGACCTCGTGCTCCGCCCGCCGCACGGCCTGCTCACCCAGTCCTACGCGCCGCGCCGCCAGGCCCGCGGCCTGATGAACGCCGACGGCTGGGGCGTCGGCTTCTTCGCCCCCGACCGGGGGGAGCCGGTGCGCTGGCGCTCCTCGCGCCCGCTGTGGGCCGACCCGTCCTTCGCCTCGGTCGCGCCGGTGCTGACCTCCGGGGCCGTGGTCGCCGCGGTGCGCTCGGCGACCGTGGGGATGCCGGCCGACGAGACCGCCGCCGCGCCCTTCACCGACGGTCGCTGGCTGCTCTCGCACAACGGGTCGGTCGACCGCGCCGCGCTGCCGGCGACCCACGCGGCCGAGTCGGTCTGTGACTCGGCCGTGCTCGCCGCCCACGTGCTCGCCGAGGGGCCCGACCGGCTGGCCGCCACCGTGCTCGCCGTGGCCGAGCGGGCGCCTGCGGCGTACCTCAACCTGCTGCTGGGCGACGGCGAGCGCGTGCTCGCCACGACGTGGGGCGACCCGCTGTCCTACCTGGTCGAGCCCGACGGGGTGGCCGTGGCCAGCGAGCCCTGGGACGACGACCCGCGCTGGGTCGACGTGCCCGACCGACACCTGATCGAGGTGACCTCGTCCGGGGTCGCCGTGACCCCCCTGGAGAGCTGACATGCCCGCCCCCGAGACCCCCGGCGCCATGGGCGTCCACCTCGACCCCGGCGCCCTGGCCCGGCAGATGGCCGACGACGTGCGCGACGGGCTGGCCCGCAGCCCCAAGGTGCTGCCGCCGAAGTACTTCTACGACGGTCGCGGCAGCGAGCTCTTCGACCAGATCACGCGGCTGCCGGAGTACTACCCGACCCGCACCGAGCGCGCCATCCTGGAGACGCAGGCCCGCGCGGTCGCCGCGGCCGCCGGAGCCGAGACCCTGCTGGAGCTGGGCAGCGGCACCTCGGAGAAGACCCGTCTGCTGCTCGAGGCGATGACCGAGGCCGGCACGCTGCGCCGCTTCGTGCCCTTCGACGTCGACCCGGTGGTGCTCGAGGAGGCGAGCCTCGCCGTGCACACCGACTTCCCGGGCCTGGCCGTCGAGCCCGAGGTGGGCGACTTCGAGAAGCACCTCGGCGAGCTGCCCCGCCACCCGCGCACCGCGGTCGCCTTCCTCGGGTCCACCATCGGCAACCTCGACCCCGACCAGCGCCGCTCCTTCCTCGCCGGTGTGCGGGGCGTGCTCGGCGAGGACGGCTGCTTCCTGCTCGGCACCGACCTGGTCAAGCCGGTCGAGCGGCTCGAGCGGGCCTACGACGACGCCGCGGGCGTCACCGCCGCCTTCAACCAGAACGTGCTGCACGTGATCAACCGCAGCCTGGGCGCCGACTTCGACGTCGACGCCTTCGCCCACCGCGCGGTCTGGGTGCCCGAGCACGAGTGGGTCGAGATGCGCCTGGAGTCGCTGCGCGAGCAGACGGTGCGCCTGGTGGCCCTCGACCTGGAGGTCCGCTTCGCCGCCGGGGAGCAGATGCGCACCGAGATCTCCACGAAGTTCCGCCGCGAGGGCGTCGAGGCCGAGCTGGCCGCCGCGGGCCTGCGGGTCGAGGAGTGGTGGATCGACCCGGCCGGCGACTTCGCGCTCTCGCTGTCGCGCCCGGCCTGAGTCCGGGAACGCCGACGGCCCCGGACGTGGAGTCCGGGGCCGTCGGGGCGTAGGTGGGGTGGGACCGCGTGGGTCGGTGTCAGCTCAGGAGCCGGCGGCGGGGGAGCCGCTGAGCTTGTGGGTCTCGTCGACGACGTTCGCCGCGACCTCCTTGAGCTTGTCACCGTGCTCCCGGGCGTGGTGGGCGCAGAAGAGCAGCTCACCGCCCGACTGGAGCTCCACACGGAGGTAGGCCTGGGCGCCGCAACGGTCGCAGCGGTCTGCGGCAGTCAGCGCAGAGCTGGGGGCAAGTGCAGTAGTCACATCGGCCTCATTTCTAGATCATCCGGTGTTGATCTCAACGTAGCGGCGGGGGCCAAGATTCCCGGAGCCGTGTGGCCCCGGACACGTGGTCCTCGTGCTGCCTCGGTGGTGCCTGAGTGGTGCGGTGCGTCTCCCCGGCCGGGGCTGCTGGTGCGCCGCGACGTCGGTGTCGCGGGCCCGGTCTGCTGCGGCCCTCGAGAAGGGGTTCGGCGGTGGAGCGTCGGTGCTGAGGTGTTGTCGGCCTCTGGATCGGATCTTGTCCCAGATACCGTCCCGACAGTCTCACCCCTGCGGGCGCCTCCCGGGCGGACCGGCCGATATCCGGTCGTGTTCGTGTCCACATCGTGATGGACCCGGGGAGGGGCGAGCCTGCGGAGACTGTCGGTGCCTCACCGGTAGATTCGGCACCGACACCACCCCGGATTGCCGACCCCGGACCGCGCAGGAGCCCCACGATCGCCGACAACACCTACAACGCCGCCCACCTGCTGGTCCTCGAGGGGCTGGAGGCGGTGCGCAAGCGACCGGGCATGTACATCGGCTCCACCGACACGCGGGGGCTCATGCACTGCCTGTGGGAGATCATCGACAACGGCGTCGACGAGGCCCTGGCGGGTGCGGCGCACCGGGTCGAGGTCACCCTGCACCCCGACGGCTCCGCCGAGGTCCACGACGACGGGCGCGGCATCCCGACCGACAAGGAGCCCAAGACGGGGCTGCCCGGAGTCGAGGTGGTGGCCACCAAGCTCCACGCGGGCGGCAAGTTCGGCGGCGGGTCCTACGTCGCGACCGGCGGCCTGCACGGCGTGGGGCTCTCGGTGGTCAACGCGCTGTCCTCGCGCATGGACGTCGACGTCGAGCGCTCCCCGGCGGTCCAGGGCATCTCCTTCCAGCGCGGCGTGCCCGGCGTCTTCGACGCCGACGGGCTGGGTCCGAGCGGTCGCGGCGCGGGCTTCGAGCCCCGCTCGGGGCTGACCCGCAAGGGCGCCCGGGTGGCCAAGGGCCGCTCCGGCACCCGCATCCGCTTCTGGCCCGACCGGCAGATCTTCACCAAGGAGGCGCAGTTCGTCTACGACGAGCTGGTCACCCGCGCGCGCCAGACCTCCTTCATCGTCCCGGGCCTCGAGCTGGTGCTGCGCGACCTGCGCGGTGCCGAGCCGGTGGAGGAGTCCTTCCGCCACGACGGCGGCATCTCGGAGTTCACCGAGTTCCTCGCCGCTGACGAGGCGGTCACCTCGGTGCTGCGGCTGCAGGGCATGGACACCTTCACCGAGACCGTGCCGCTGCTCGACGAGCACGGCCACATGACGCCGCAGGAGATCGAGCGCGAGCTGCACGTCGACGTCGCGGTGCGGTGGGGCACGGGCTACGACACCGAGCTGCGCTCCTTCGTCAACGTCATCGCCACCCCCAAGGGCGGCACGCACCTCAGCGGCTTCGAGCAGGCGGTGACCAAGACCTTCAACGACGTCATGCGCGCCACCAAGGCGCTCAAGGTCAACGACGCCGACGTCATCAAGGACGACGTGCTCGAGGGCCTCACTGGCGTCGTCACCGTGCGCCTGGCCGAGCCGCAGTTCGAGGGCCAGACCAAGGAGATCCTCGGCACGCCGGCAGCGCGCTCGGTGGTGCGCAAGGTCGTGGCCGCCGAGCTCAAGACCTTCCTCACCTCGACCAGGCGCGAGGAGAAGGCCCAGGCCAAGCTGGTGATGGAGAAGGTGGTCGGGGCGTCCAGGACCCGCATCGCCGCGCGCCAGCACAAGGAGACCCAGCGCCGCAAGAACGCCCTGGAGTCCTCGGCCCTGCCCTCCAAGCTCGCCGACTGCCGGGCCAACGACAACGACCGCACCGAGCTGTTCATCGTCGAGGGCGACTCCGCCCTCGGCACGGCCAAGCTGGCCCGCAACTCCGAGTTCCAGGCGCTGCTGCCGATCCGCGGCAAGATCCTCAACGTGCAGAAGGCCTCGGTCGGCGACATGCTGAAGAACACCGAGTGCGCCTCGATCATCCAGGTGGTCGGCGCCGGCTCGGGCCGCACCTTCGAGATGGAGGCGCGGCGCTACGGGCGGATCATCTTCATGGCCGACGCCGACTCCGACGGCGCCCACATCCGCTGCCTCCTCGCCACCCTCTTCTTCAAGTACATGCCCGACCTGATCGCGGAGGGGAGGGTCTACTCCGCGGTGCCGCCCCTGCACCGCATCGAGCTGTCCAACCCGAAGAAGGGCATGGACAAGTACGTCTACACCTATTCCGACGACGAGCTGCAGCGCAAGCTCGCGGAGCTGTCCAAGAAGAACGTGCGGTGGAAGGACCCCGTCCAGCGCTACAAGGGGCTGGGCGAGATGGACGCCGACCAGCTGGCCGAGACCACCATGGACCCGCGCCACCGCACGCTGCGCCGCATCACCGTCGACGACGCCGACGTCGCCTCCCAGGTCTTCGAGCTCCTCATGGGCTCCGAGGTCGCCCCACGCAAGGAGTTCATCGTGCAAGGTGCCTACGACGTCGACGTGGAAGCGCTGGACGCATGAGCGCGCCGTGGCGCGACGCGGCCTCCGAGCCGGTCCGTGACGACCTCGACTCCCTGGCCGGCGAGGCCGTCACCCGGGCCCAGGCCCTGCTGGAGGAGTCGGGGGAGTTCTACCCCTTCGGCCTCAGCGCCGACGCCGAGGGGCTCGCGCTCGTCGGCGCCGACGACGTCGGCTCGCACCCGCAGGCCGGCGAGGTGCTCGACGTGCTGGTGGCCGGCCTGCACGCCTCGCGCGACACGCTGCGGGCCACGGCGCTGGTCTACCCGGTGAGCGTCGACGGCTCCGAGGCCGTGCGCGTCGAGCTCGAGCACCGCGACGGTCCGGCGCTGGAGGTGCTGGTGCCCTACACCCTCGACCGGCGGCGCACGAAGGTGACCCTCGGCTCCTCCTCGGTCGCGGAGGGCTCGCGACAGATCTGGGTGTGACTCCGGTCTGGGTGTGACTCCGGTCTGGGTGTGACTCCGGTCTGGGTGTGGCGCCGGGTCGACCCGGTGGCGGCCGCCTGAGTCGCGGCCGGGGCGCGGGGTGCGTGGCCGGCAGCGCGCCGTCGTAGGGTCGGGGCCATGGAGAACGACGCACCCACCGTGGCGTGGCGAGAGACCACCCCAGCGCCCGTGCAGGGCGACCTCGACGCGATGGTCGTGCTCGCCGTCCGCACCGCGAGCGACGCCCTCGCCAAGCGGGAGGGGTTCCAGCCCTTCGCGGTGCTCCTCGGCGACGACCGCCGCCCGCAGCTGTCGTGGGTCGACCCCCGCGTCAGCGGCCCCCGCCCGAAGGCCTCCGACCTGCTGCCGCTGCTGGTGTCGGCGGCCAGGGAGCAGCGCGGGTCCCTCCTGGGCGCAGGCGTCGTGGTCGACACGAGCGTCGACGGCGGCGACGCGATCCGCGTGGAGCTGGAGCACCGTGACGGCGGCCCGGCCCTCGTCGTGGTCGTGCCCTACCGCCCGAGCTGGGTGGAGGGCGAGCTGAGCCTGGGCGAGCAGCGCGTGGCCCTCGGCACCCGTCGGGTGTGGGAGCAGCCCACGGGCTGACGCCCCGCGGCAGCGCCGTCGAAGCGCCCTGAGGGCAGCGCCCGACCGTCGGCTCTGCTGAGGTGGGCGTCGTGCACGTCGTGGTGAGCGGCCCACCGGCCGTCGGCAAGTCCTCCTTCGCATCCCGGCTGGCTCGCGAGCTGGGTCTGCCGCTGCTGGCCAAGGACGTCCTCAAGCACGCCCTCAGGCGCAGCCTCGACCCCGACGGCGGCGACGACGTCGAGGCGTCGCGACGCCTCGGCCGGGCTTCGGTGCGGGCCCTGGTGGACCTCGCCGAGGCCTCCGTGGCCGAGGGCGGCGCCACCGGCACGGTGCTCGACAGCGTCTGGGTCGACCAGGACTGGGCCAGGGCCCGTCTCGCCGCGCTCCCGGGGGCGGTGGTGGAGGTGCACCTGTCGGCCCCCACGGCGGTGCTGCGGCGCCGCTACGCCGAGCGTGCCGCCGCCTCGACCGACCCCGCCGCGGGCCGCGACGAGGACGAGCTGTGGGGCGGTCGGGCGCTGGAGCCGGTCGCGGGCGGCTGGCCGGTGGTCGAGGTCGACGCGACGGGGCCGGTGGACGTGGTCGCCGTGGCGGGCGCGGTGCGGTCGGCTCGTGGCGTGCGGGTGACGGCCGAGCCTGGACCAGGGGTCGGGCGGGAGGTGTGGGCGCTCTACCAGCAGGTCTTCGGCGACGCCCAGGACCACGCGGCGTGGCTCCGGGACGTCTGGCTGCGGCACCGGTCGCGCGAGGACTTCCGTGTGGCCCGTGCCCACGACGGGGACACCCTGGTCGGTGCGGCCCACGCTTACACGGGTGAGCGTGGGCAGTGGTGGACCGACGAGGTCGAGCGGCGGCTCCCGCGGTCCACGGCCGCGACGTGGCTCGGCGGGCACCTGGAGGTGGTGAGCCTGGCGGTGTCCGCGCACGCGCGTCGGCGCGGCCTCGGCACGGCGCTGCTGCGTGCCCTCGTGGACTCCACGGAGCACGAGCGGCTGCTGCTCATGACCACGGCGGACCCCGGGGACCCTGCGCGCCGGTTGTACGAGCGCGAGGGCTGGCGGGTCCTGGGTGCCGGGGTGCGCGACGACCAGGTGGTGCTCGGGCGGCTGCGGTGACGGCCGGTCCGGCCGCCGGGCGGAGCGCCTAGGCCGCGGCCGTGGGGTGCGGCCGGGCCGGGGGCACGACGTACCAGGAGCGGCCGGGGCGCTCGGTGCCGAGCGTGACGACCCCGGGCAGGGTGACGGCGGTGTCGCCGTCCCCGGGGCCGCCGCCGGCCGGAGCGCTCCGGGTGTCGGCGAGCGAGGACGCCGGGTCGGCGACGGGCTGGTCGGGGGCGGTGGTGCTGACGATGTCCATGCCCCCAGGCAACGCCCGTCGGCTGTGCCGGGGCTGTGCCGGGCCGAAACGCTCGCTGAGCGTCGCACCGCGGAGACGACGGGGTGCTCAGCCTCCTGGGGCCGTCCGTGGGTTGATCGAACGTTCGATCAACCCACGGATGCTTGCGGGGCCCGCCGGTGCGTCCGGGGCGGGCAGGGGAGGGCAGGGGAGGGTCAGACCTTCTGCTCGAGCAGCCCGGAGTCGACGTCGTAGAGGAAGCCGCCGACCAGCACGGAGTCGGGCACGAGCGGGTGGCTGCGGACCTTGGCGACGTCCTCGGCCAGCGCGGCGACCTGGTCCTCGACCACGTGGAACTGCTGCCACGAGGCGTCCTGGCCCGCAGAGGCCGCCACGCGCTCGCGGAGCTCGGCCTCGGAGTTGCTGGCCACGGCACAGCGGGTGTGGGGCACCACGAGCACGCGCTGCACGTTGAGCAGGTGCACGCCCAGCACGAGGGCCTCCAGGGCTTGCGGGGTCACCCGCCCGCCGGGGTTGCGGAAGATCTTGGCGTCGCCGGGGACGAGGCCGATCATGCCGAGGGGGTCGATGCGCGAGTCCATGCACGTCACGAGGGCCACACCGGCTGCGGCGACGCCGTCGAACCCGCCGTAGCGGAAGTCCTCGGCGAAGGTGCGGTTGGCGCTCATCAGGTCGTCGAAGTCAGCCACACCCCGAAACTAGCGGAGGACGCCACGGCGGGGGAGGGCGCTGTCGCACCGTGGACCGCGACACAGGTCACACCGACGCCGCTCACCGCGCCGGGCGCCGCTAGCCTCGCCCGGTGCCCCACCAGCCCGGCCAGACCGCCCCCCACCGCCCCGCACCCTCCGACGGCGGGCCGCTGCGTGACCCGGCCACGGGGGTCGGCTGGTCCGACGTGGCCGCGACCTACGCCCAGACCTTCGCCCTGCTCTGCGCCGGTGCCGTGGAGCCGCTGCTCGACGCCGCCGGCGTCGGTCGCGACGACCTGTCGCCGCGGCGTGCTGCGAGCGGGCCGGCGGCACCGGTCACCGGCACCGGTGGTCGTGGTCGCCCGCGGCTGCTCGACGTCGGCACCGGCACCGGGTCGGTGGCGGCCGCAGCCGTCGCCCGTGGCGCGCAGGTCACCGCGGTCGACCCCGACGCGGCCATGGTGGCGTGGACCGAGCGGGCGGTGCCCGAGGCCGACGTGGCGCGGGCGGGCCTGCCCGGTCTGCCGTACGACGAGGGCGCCTTCGACGTCGTCGTGGCGGGCTTCGTGGTCAACCACCTCGCCGATCCGCGCGCCGGCGTGGCCGAGCTCGCGGGGCTGGTGGCGCCCGGTGGGCGCCTCGCGGTGACGATCTGGCCCTCGGGGCAGAACACGCAGTCGCGGCTCTGGGCCGCCGTGCTCGCCGAGGCCGGGGTGGTGACCCCGCCCTCGGTGGGGCTGCCGCCCGACCGCGACTTCCCTCGCACGCCCGACGGCCTCGCCGAGCTGGTGGCCGCGACGGGTCTCGAGGTGGCGGTCGAGGCGGTGCGGTGGACCCACCGGGGCGACCCGGCGTCGCTGTGGGAGGGCGCCAGCGCGGGCATCGGCGGCATCGGCGCCACCGTGTGCGCCCAGGACGACGCGACCCGCCTCCGGCTGCGCGCCGCCTACGACCACCACGTGGCGGCCCTCGTGCACGACGGGGAGCTCGCCTTCGAGACCGAGGCCCTGCTGGCGGTCGGTCGTCGGGGCTGAGGCGACCGCCGCCGCCCACGGGGGACGTCGTGCGAAGGGTGGATGCGACTCCACGATGCGCCTGACGTGCGCGTCCGGGGCGGGCGGGGTCAGGCCCCGCGGGGCGGCAGCGTGGCGGCGTCGACCGAGCGGGTGTCGGCGGTGCGGAGGACCACCAGGGCGAGCACGCCGGCGATCGCGGCGCACACCGCGGCGCCGAGGAACACCGTCTGCTCCTGGGCGATGCCCGCCAGGCGCAGCAGGTCGCTGAACTCCTGGCACCGCCCCACGCCCTCGCCGCAGACCTCCACGATGGAGGGGATGGACTCCTCTTCGGCGTAGTAGCGGCGCAGGCCGATCGTGGTGAGGGCGGAGATGCCGACCAGCATGCCGACCATGCGGGCCACGACGACCATGGCGCTGGCCAGGCCGTGCACCGCGTCGTCGGTGGCGGCGAGCACGGCGGCGTTGACGGGGGCCAGCGCGAGGCCGAAGCCGAGCCCCGCGACGACGAGCGCGACCGTGTAGGACCAGCCCTCGAGGGTGTCGAGGTCCCAGCGCGACATCAGCACGAAGCCGATCGCCGCCAGCGCCATGCCGCCGGCGGTGACGACGCCCGCCGGCACGCTGCGGGTGAGGTAGCCGCCGAGCACCGCCCCGACCGGGAGCGCGACGAGGAAGCGCAGCAGCACCAGCGCCGCCATCAGCTGGGAGTCGGGGTAGGCCGTGGTGCGCGCGAAGAGCGGCACGTCGATGAGGGCGGCGATGAGCGCCGCGCCCACGAAGAAGGAGACCAGCACCGCGCCCCACGCGGGGGTGCGGCGCAGCGCACCGCGCGGCACGAGCGGGGCCGGGCTGCGGCGCAGGTGCACGACCAGCGCGAGGGCCGCGACGCCGGCCCCGAGGAGGTACCACAGCCCCTGGTCGGAGAAGACCTGGATCTTGGGGTCGGCCGTGGCGAAGGCGAGGATGACCCCGCCGAGCGCCGCGGCGAGGAACAGCGCGCCGACGACGTCGGCCTCCCGCAGGCTCCGCGTCCACGCGCGCAGGTCGACCAGCGGGTGGCGGGCCGTCGCGCAGCGCACGACGAGGAGCAGCAGGGCCACCATGGTCGCCACGCCGGCCGGGGTCAGCCAGCGGCCGTCACCGGCGTAGGGGATGAAGACCTGACCCCAGGTGACGTCGCGCAGCACCTGGGTGGGCCGCAGGAACACCAGCGCCCCCAGGGCGAGCACGGCCAGCGCCAGCACCACCCCGAGCGGGTCCGGCAGCCGTCGGCGTACGTCGCGCCCTCCGCTCGCGCCGGGGCCGGGCCCCGGGTCGGCGAGACCACCGGTGCGGGTCGCGACCACCCGCACCGCCGCGGCCAGGACCAGCCCGACGGCGAGGTTGAGCAGGAAGATGGCGCGCCAGTCGGCCACGGCGAGCACGGCGGCGCCCAGCAGCGGGCCGAGCACGCTGCCGATCTCCTGCACCGCCGAGACCAGTCCGAGCGGCACGGCGCGACGGTCCTTGGGGTAGAGGTCGGCCACCAGGGCCAGCGTGGCCGGCACGAGACCGCCGCCGCCGACGCCCTGCAGGAAGCGGCCGGCGACCATGCTGGGCAGGTCGTAGGCCAGCGCGGTGACCAGCGAGCCCAGGGCGAAGAGCACCAGGCAGGCCACCAGCACCGGCACGCGCCCGCGCAGGTCGGCGATGCGGCCGATGAGGGGCAGCATCGCGACGTAGCCGAGCAGGAAGCCGGAGATGATCGGCGCCGCCCGCTGCAGCTGGTCGGGGGAGAGGCCGACCCCGCGCATCATGTCGACCAGGGCGAGCACCACGACGTAGGTGTCGGCGGCCGCGAAGGCCACCGCGACCGCGGCGACGGTGAGCATGACGCGCGTCGCGCGCCCGGGGTGGCCCGCTCCCTCTGCCGGCCCGGCCGCCCCCGCAGACCCCGCCGACCCGGCCGACCCGGCCGGCCCCGCCGACCCGGCGCTCACGCCGGCCTCACGGGGCGGTGATCTCCTGCTCGATGCCGTACTGGTCGAAGTCGACGGTGTAGGTCACCTGGTCGTCGCCACCGTAGAAGGCTCCGGTGACGACCATCTGGCGCAGCTCGCCGTCGTCGGTGACGGTGTAGGCGACGTCGAAGTCGCCCTCGGCGGTGGGCAGGATGTTGGCGGCGGCGGTGCCCGGCACGGTGCCGGTGTACTCGGTGAGCACCTCGGTGTTGTCCTCGCCGCCGCGCACCTGGTCACCGGCCTCGACGTCGGTGGTCTGCGTCAGCAGCGACGAGAACCCGGCGTCGGTCGACAGCAGCTGCGCGGGGTCGGCGGGCGCGCCGTAGTCCGACGGGTCGACGACCTGGTAGTCGGAGGTCAGCGGCAGCTGGGCGTAGGTCTCGCCGTCGACCGCCACGATCGGCACGACCGGCTCGATGCCGCTGAGGCGCACGGTGATGGTGCCCTCCAGGGCCAGCGACGGCTCGTGGGTGCCGACCACGTCGGCGCCCACCAGGCCGGTCTCGCCCTCGGGCAGGCCGTCGGAGGTCAGGACCACGTGCACGCCCGGGGTGGAGTCGAGCTGCTCCTTGGCCTGGGCCAGCACCTCCTCGGGGGTCGCGTCGTCGTCGCCGGCGGCCCCCGAGCCCCCGCCACCGGTGCAGGCGCTCAGCGCGGTCAGCAGGAGGGCGCCGGCGGCGAGCCCGGCCGAGCGGCGGGCCGAGGCCGCGCGGGCCGGGTGGGGGGCGGGGGTGCCGACGCGGGCACGACGGGGCAGACGCATGGGATCAGCCTTCCACACCGTCGGGAGCCGACGGCCCGACTCCCGCACCGTCGTCGGCGCCGTCCCCCGGCCCGTCCGTCCCGCGACCGGTCGAGCCGCCCGTCGGGGCGACCCGCGCACCGACGGGGCCCGCCACGGCCGCCACCGGCTGGGCCACCGGCACCCCGGAGCCGTCGCGGCGTCCGGTGGCCTCGGGCAGGTCGACCGGGGCGCCGCTGGCCGCGGCGGCGCGGGCGGGGGCCGTGCCGGCCCAGGCGAGCACGAGGGTGTCCTCGCCCTTGAGGAAGCGGTGGCAGCGCACGCCGCCGGTGGCGCGGCCCTTGGTCGGGAACTCGGTGAACGGCGCGACCTTGACCGAGCCGGGCTCGGTGCCGGGCAGCGCGGTGGAGGAGCCCGACGCGGTGACCACCACGGAGCCCTCGGGCGCCGCGGGGTCGACCACGCCGAACCACGCGACCGTCTGCCCCGGGGTCAGCCGGATGCCCGCGATCCCCCCGCCGGTGCGGCCCTGGGGCCGCACCGCCTCGGCGGGGAAGTGGAGCAGCTGGGCGTCGGTGCTGACGAAGCAGAGCGTCTCCTCGCCGGTGGTGAGCTCGGCGGCCCCGACGACCTCGTCGCCGTCGGCGAGCCGCACCACGTCCCACTCGTCGCGGTTGAGCACCTCGGGGTTGACCCGCTTGACCACGCCCTGGCGCGTGCCGAGGGCGAGCCCCGGGCCGTCGGTGGCCAGGGTGCACAGCGCGAGGGGCCGCTCGCCGGGGGCGAGCTGGAGCATCTCGCTCACCGGCAGCCCGCCCTGGAGGTTGGGGTCGTTGGCCGAGGCGGGGATCACCGGCAGGTCGAGGACGCCCAGTCGCAGCAGCCGGCCCTGCGAGGTCAGCACGCCGACCTCGCCGCGGGCGCTGGTGGCCACGGCCGAGACCACGACGTCGTGGTTGGTGCGCCCACCGCCGACGCCCGGGGGCTCGGCGTTGCTCGAGCGGGCCAGCAGGCCGCTGGAGGACAGGAAGGCGAAGCACGGGTCGTCGGCGACCTCCAGCGGCACGCTCGCGGCGGTGACGGTCGTGCCGGCCGACTCCAGCAGCACGGTGCGGCGCGGGGTGCCGTAGGTCGTGGCCACCTCCGCCAGCTCCTCGGAGACCACCCGGCGCAGCATGGCCTCGTCGCCGAGGATCGCGTCGAGGTCCTCGATCTCGCGGCGCAGCTCCTCGCTCTCCTTCTCCAGCTCGATGCGGCTGAAGCGGGTGAGCCGGCGCAGCTGCATCTCGAGGATGTAGTCGGTCTGGGCCAGGCTCAGGTCGAAGACCTCCATCAGCCGGGCCCGCGCGGCGGCGGTGTCGTCGCTGGTGCGGATGACCTGGATGACCTCGTCGATGTCGAGCAGGGCCACGAGCAGGCCCTCGACCAGGTGCAGCCGCTCGGCCTTCTTGTTCCGGCGGAACTGCGAGCGGCGTCGCACGACCTCGTAGCGGTGGGCGAGGAAGACCTCGAGCATCTGCTTGAGACCGAGCGTGCGGGGCTGGCCGTCGACGAGCGCCACGTTGTTGATGCCGAAGCTGTCCTCCATCGGCGTCATCTTGTAGAGCTGCTCGATCAGCGCCTCGGGGTGGAAGCCGTTCTTGACCTCGATCACCAGGCGCAGGCCGTTGTCGCGGTCGGTGAGGTCCTTGATGTCGGAGATGCCCTGCAGCTTCTTGCCCTGCACGAGCACCTTGATCCGCTCGACGACCTTCTCGGTGCCCACGCCGTAGGGCAGCTCGGTGACCACGATCCCCTTGCGGCGCCCGATGGTCTCGATGCGGGCCGTCGCACGCATCTTGAAGGTGCCGCGCCCGGTCTCGTAGGCGTCGCGGACCCCGTCGAGACCCACGATCTTGCCGCCGGTGGGCAGATCGGGGCCGGGCACGAAGCGCATCAGGTCGTCGACGCCGGCCTGGGGGTGGGTGATGAGGTGGCGCAGCGCCTGCACGACCTCGACCAGGTTGTGCGGGGCGCAGTTGGTGGCCATGCCGACCGCGATGCCGGTGGTGCCGTTGACCACCAGGTGCGGGATCGCCGCGGGCAGCACCGACGGCTCCATCTCGCGGCTGTCGTAGTTGGGCCGGAAGTCGACGGTGTCCTCGTCGATGCTCGCCGTCATCGCCACCGCGGCCGAGGCCATCCGGCACTCGGTGTAGCGCATGGCGGCGGGGGAGTCGTCGGGCGAGCCGAAGTTGCCGTGCCCGTCGACGGTCGGCACGCGCATCGACCACGGCTGGGTCATGCGCACCAGCGCGTCGTAGATGGCGCTGTCGCCGTGCGGGTGCAGCCGGCCCATGACCTCGCCCACGACGCGGGCGCTCTTGACGTGGCCACGGTCGGGGCGCAGGCCCATGTCGTTCATCGTGTAGAGGATCCGGCGCTGCACCGGCTTGAGGCCGTCGCGGGCGTCGGGCAGCGCGCGGGAGTAGATGACGGAGTAGGCGTACTCCAGGAAGCTGCTGCGCATCTCGTCGCCGACGTCGATGTCGAGGATGTGCTCCTCGAAGTCGTCGGAGGGCGGGGGAGGAGCGGTACGCCTGGCCATGCGGCCCATTGTCCCGGTCGCCGCCGACGATCCGCGCACCCCCACGCCGCGCGCCGTCCCGGGGGTTGAGGAGCGAGCCCTGGCGAGCGTCTCGAAACCACGATTGCCGCCCCGGTGGTTGAGGAGCGAGCCCTGGCGAGCGTCTCGAAACCACGGCCGCGGTTCTCCACAGGCGCGCCCCGAGCCGGTTGTCGGCGTCCCGAGTCTGAACGAGGGTCGAGTCATGGGCTGGACCTACATCCTCGAGTGCGCCGACGGTTCCTTCTACGTCGGCAGCACCGTCGACCTCGAGCGCCGCGTCGGTGAGCACGACGCAGGGGTCGGTGCGGCCTACACACGGCGCCGGCGGCCGGTGCGGCTCGTCTGGTCGGCGCAGTACGCCTCGATCGAGGAGGCGTTCCGCTACGAGAAGCAGATCCAGGGGTGGCGCCGCGCGAAGCGCGAGGCGCTCATCAGAGGCGAGTTCGAGCTGCTGCCGCGACTGGCGAGCCGCGCGCGTCGCGGGTGAGGGACGAGGGCGGTTTCGAGACGGTCGCTGGCGCTCCCTCCTCAACCACCGGGGGAGGCGGGACCCGGTAGATTTCGGGGCGTGGACACCTCCTCGGCACCGATCCCCGCACCCCCGCGGCACTGGGAGGCCGACGTCCTGCTGCGCGACGGCCGATCGGCCCACATCCGGCCGATCACGCCCGACGACGCCGAGCTGCTGGTGGAGTTCTACTCCCGGGTCTCCGACCAGTCGAAGTACTACCGGTTCTTCTCCCCGATGCCGCAGCTCTCGCCGCGCGACGTGGAGCGCTTCACCCGGGTCGACCACCAGGACCGCGTCGCCTTCGTGCTGCTGCTCCAGCAGCGGATGATCGCCGTGGGCCGCTACGACCTGGTGCGCCCGGGGGAGGCCGAGGTCGCCTTCCTCGTCGAGGACGCCCACCAGGGCCGCGGCATCGCGCAGCTGCTGCTCGAGCACCTGGCCCAGGCCGGGCGCGAGCGCGGCCTGGAGAAGTTCGTCGCCGAGATCCTCCCCGACAACAGCCGCATGATCCAGACCTTCCGCGACGCCGGCTACCGCGTGGCCAGCGAGTACGAGGACGGCGTGCTGCAGCTGGAGTTCCCCATCGCGCCCACCGACACGGCGGTCGGCGTGATGCACGGGCGCGAGCACCGCGCCGAGGCCGCCTCGATCGAGCGCTTCTTCAACCCCCGCTCCGTGGCCATCGTCGGGGCCAGCCGCCGCCAGGACACGATCGGCCAGACCCTGGTGCGCAACCTCGTCAACGGCGACTTCACCGGGCGCGTCTACGCCGTCAACCCCACCGCCGGCGCCGTGTCGGGGCTGCCGGCCTACAAGTCGGTCTCCGACATCCCCGACGACGTCGACGTGGCCATCGTGGCCGTGCCCGCCGACGCGGTGCAGGACGTCGTGCTCGACTGCGCGGCCAAGGGCGTGCACGGGCTCGTGGTCATCTCCTCGGGCTTCGCCGAGACCGGCGAGGAGGGCCGCCAGCGCCAGCGTCGCCTGGTGGGGCTCTCCCGCTCCTACGGCCTGCGCCTCATCGGCCCCAACTGCCTGGGCGTCATCAACACCGACCCGGCGGTCTCGGTCAACGCCTCGCTGTCCTCGGTGATGCCGCCGCGCGGTCGCGCGGGCTTCTTCTGCCAGTCCGGTGCGCTCGGCTCGGCCATCCTGGAGAAGGTGCAGAACCGCGGCCTCGGCCTGTCGACCTTCGTCAGCGCGGGCAACCGCGCCGACGTCTCGGGCAACGACCTCCTGCAGTACTGGGAGGAGGACGACTCCACCGAGGTCGTGATGATGTACCTGGAGTCCATCGGCAACCCGCGCAAGTTCTCCCGCATCGCCCGGCGGGTCTCGCTGCGCAAGCCGATCGTGGCCGTGCGCTCGGGCCGCACCACCCAGGGCGTGCCCATGGGCCACGCCGTGCGCAAGATCGCCGCGCCCCCGCAGGCCGTCGACGCGATGTTCCGCCAGGCCGGGGTGATCCAGGTCGACGCCTTGGAGGAGATGTTCGACGTCGCCCAGCTGCTGGCCCACCAGCCGCTGCCGCGCGGGCGCCGGGTGGCCATCGTCGGCAACTCCGACGCCCTGGGGCTGCTCGCCGCCGACGCCGCCGCCGCGGTCGGGCTGGTGGTCAACAAGTCGGTCGCGCTGGGCGCCGAGGCCGGCGCCGACGACTTCGAGGACGCCCTCGACGCCGCCATCGACGACCCCGACGTCGACTCGGTCGTCGCGGTCTACATCCCCCCGCTCAACGTCTCGGGCGAGGAGGTCGCCAACGTGCTCGCCGCCATCGGCGAGCAGTCCGACAAGCCGCTCGTCTCGACCTTCCTCGGCGTCGAGGGCGTGCCTGAGCTGCTGCGCGTGCCCGACGTCGCCGGCTCCACCGCCGGGCGCGGCTCGGTGCCGTCCTACCCCGCCGTCGAGGCGGCCGTGCGGGCCCTGGCCCACGTCGTCGAGTACGCCGTGTGGCTGCGCACCCCCGACGGGGTGCCGCCGGACCCCGACGCCGTCGACCAGATCGGTGCGCGCAACCTGCTCAACGAGCTGCTCGCCGAGCACCCCGACGGCCTCGAGGTGCCGACCCCGGCCCTGCGCGAGCTGCTGGCGACCTACGGCATCGACCTGTGGACCGCCCACCCGGTGCACACCCTGGATGAGGCGACCGCGGCCGCCGACGAGCTGGGCTGGGACGTCGTGCTCAAGGCCACCGCCGAGCACCTGCGCGAGCGCCCCGACCTCTCCCACGTGTGGCGCAACATCGACGACCGGCGCGAGATGGCCGACGCCTGGCAGTCGCTCACCACCCTCATCGGCGACCCGGTCGAGTCGGGCTTCGTGGTGCAGAAGACCTCGCCGGTCGGCGTGCCGGTGGCCGTGCGCAGCATCGAGGACCCGCTCTTCGGCCCGGTGGTCTCCTTCGGCATCTCCGGGCCGATCATCGAGCTGCTCGGCGACAAGGCCTACCGCATCCCGCCGCTGGGGGAGCGCGACGCCGCGGCCATGGTGCGCGAGGTGAAGTCCTCCCCGATGCTCTTCGGCTACCGCGGCAGCGAGGTGGTCGACATCGGGGAGGTCGAGTGGCTCATCCGGCGGGTCGCCCAGCTGCAGAACGACCACCCGCAGATCAGCTCGCTGGAGCTGCCGCTGGTGCTCGCCGGGCCCCACGGCGCCTCGGTGCTGACCGGCCACGCCCGCATCGACCCGGTGGCCGACGCCCGCTCCGACTGGTTCGTGCGGCGCCTGCCCAGCGCCCCCGGCGACACCATCCCGAGCTGACCGCGCGCCGCCGCGGGGCGCGTGGCGGGCCGGGCCCCGTCACGCCGTAGGATCCCGGCCATGGTGATCTCCGACAGTGCGCGCCTGCTCTTCGTGCACGTGCAGAAGACGGGCGGCTCGACCATCCAGCGTGCGCTCGAGCCGGCGCTCCCCGACGCCCGCCAGGTCAAGGGGATCGACCGCCACGCGATGCTCGGCGGCATCCTGCGCGCCGAGCCCGACCTCACGCCGTACTGGACCGTCGGCTTCGTGCGCAACCCGTGGGCGCGGATGCTGTCGTGGTTCCGCATGGTCGAGCGCTTCCGCGACACCGAGCGCGACGGCACCCAGGTCATCGAGCGCAAGAACCAGTTCATGCAGGGCGTCGCCGAGAGCTGCCCCGACTTCGAGACCTTCATCATGAAGGGCCTCGACGAGTGGACCCGGCTCCAGACGCCGCAGGTGCGCTACCTCACCACCCGCACCCGCCGCGCCGACATGATCGGGCGCCAGGAGACCCTCGAGGCCGACCTGCGAGCCGTCTTCGCCCGCTTCGACCTGCCCTGGACCCCGCTCAAGAGCGTCAACGTCGACAAGTCCCGCCCCGACTACCACGACGAGTACACCGACGCGATGCGCCGGCGCGTGGAGTCGGTGTTCGCCAAGGACATCGCCGTCTTCGGCTACTCCTTCTGACGCCGTGCCCGACCGGCAGCCCGACCGGCAGCCCGACCGGCAGCCCGACCGGCAGCCCGACCACCGGGACCCCGCGCGCCGACGGGGTCCGCGGCGCTGGTCGCGCGCGGTCGTGACGCCCGCGGCGCCCGCGGCGGGGTCCGCAGCCGCCCGTGACACACTGACGACCATGCGCGCTGCCCGGACCGACGACCGCGACCGCACCCGGGAGCTGAGGGCGGCCATCGACCGCACGGGCTACTACCCCGAGGTCGTCTCCGACGGGGTCGCCACCGCCGTGGCCGGCGAGCAGGTGCTCGCCTTCTTCGTCCACCACGAGCCGACCTTCGAGCACGACGAGGTGCGCCGCCACCTCAGCGTCATCGTGCTCACGCCCTCGCGCCTGGTGTTGGCCCACACCGACGAGCACGCCGGCGACGACCTGCTGCCTGAGCCCTACACCTCGACCTCCACCGAGGCCGTGCGGCTCTCCTCGGTCACCTCGGTGGTCGTCACCCGCATGGTCGCCAACCCCACGTCGGGGCCCAGCCACCCGGCGGAGGCCGTCATGACCATCGGCTGGGGCGGCGTGAGCCGCCTCGACCTCGAGCCGGCCGGCTGCTCCGACCCCCAGTGCGACGCCGACCACGGCTACACCGGCGTCCTCGCCTCCGACGACTTCTCGCTGCGCGTCTCGGCCGCGGCCGACGGCGGCGAGGCCGTCGCCGGCCTGCTCGCCTTCGCCGAGGAGCTCTCGGCGCGCACCCACCTGGCCTGAGGCCCGACGTGCCCCCCGCCCCCGACGGGACCACCCCGCCCGGACCCCGCGACGCGCGCTTCCTGGAGCCGGCGTACGGCGTGGGCTCGCTGGGCGACGTCGTGCCGGCCGTCGCGGGCGCCCTGGGGCTGCCGGGCGACCTCTTCGCGGGTGGGCGGCCCGCGGGGCTGCTGCTGCCCGACGCGCCGGCCTACGTCGTCTTCCTGGTCGACGGCCTCGGCGCTCGTCTGCTGGAGCGGCACGCGCACGCCGCGCCGTACCTCTCCGCGCTGGCCCAGGGCCATGCCGCCGCGACCTGCGGGGTGCCGTCGACCACCGCCACGAGCCTGACCTCGCTCGGCACCGCGCTCGTGCCCGGCGCGCACGGCGTCGTCGGCTTCACCTCCCGCGTGCCCGGCACCGACCGGCTGCTCAACGCGCTGCAGTGGTCGAAGCAGGTCGACCCCACCGAGTGGCAGCCGCAGCGCACCGCCTTCGCACGCCTCGGCGCCGCGGGGGCCTCGGTGACGGTGGTCAACAAGCGCGAGTTCGCCGGCAGCGGCCTGACCGTCGCCGCCCACCGCGGGGCCGACTACGTGGGCGCCGACAAGGTCGGCGAGCGGATCGCCGCCGCGGTCACGGCCTCGGCGCAGCGCCCGTCGCTGACCTACCTCTACGACGGCGACCTCGACTGGACCGGGCACCGCCACGGCGTGGCCTCCAGCCAGTGGCTCCAGCAGCTGGCCATGATCGACGCCGAGGCCGAGCAGCTGCGCGAGGCGCTGCCCACCCACGTGCGGCTGCTGGTCGTCGCCGACCACGGCATGGTCGACGCCCCCGACGACACCCGCGTCGACGTCGACGTCGTCGACGCGCTGCGCGACGGGGTGGCCCTGCTGGGCGGGGAGGCCCGCTTCCGCCAGCTCTACTGCCAGCGCGGCGCCGTCGACGACGTCGTGGCCGCCTGGCGCGGTGTGCTCGGCGACCGGGCCGAGGTGCTGGCCCGTGAGGACGCCGTGGCGCGGGGCTGGTTCGGTGAGGTGTCGTCGTCGGTGCTGCCGCGCTACGGCGACGTCGTCGTGGCCTGCCACGGCGACACCGTGGTGCTCTCGTCGACCGACTTCCCCTACGAGACCGGCCTGGTGGGCTTCCACGGGTCGCTCACGCCCGACGAGATGCTCATCCCGGTGCTGATCGACTGACCCCGTGCGGGCGGTCCCGACTCCGGGGGTCCCGGCTCCGGCCGGGCCGGCCCGGGTCGCGTCGGGTCAGCCGAAGGGCAGCGGCTCGGGGGCCAGCGAGACCGCCTTGGCGCGCGCCGCGGTGAGGCGACGGCGGTGGTGCTGGCGGCACAGCACCTCGTAGGCGACGTCGGCGTCGGACTCGGGGGCCGCGGTGACCGGCGTGCCGTCCTCGGCCGCGGTCTGCTCGACGTCGCCGACCACGATCACCTCACCCTCGGTGACCATCACGCCGTTCTCGGTGCGGGCGTTGTGGGTGGCGCGCTTGCCGCACCAGCACAGCGCCTCGACCTGCAGCACGTTCATCCGGTCGGCGAGCTCCACCAGGCGGGCCGAGCCCGGGAAGAGCTGGGTGCGGAAGTCGGTGAGGATGCCGAAGGCGAAGACGTCGATCTGGAGCTCGTCGACGACCTTGGCCAGCTGGTCGATCTGGTCGCCGGTGTAGAACTGCGCCTCGTCGCAGATGAGGTAGTCGATGCGCCCGCCCTGGGTCAGCGAGGTGACGACGTAGCGCCAGAAGTCGAAGTCGGGGTCGACCTCGAGGGCGGCGTGCACCAGGCCCAGCCGGCTGGAGACCTGGCCGTTGCCGGCTCGGTCGCGGGTGACGAAGATGCGGCCCTGGCGGCCGCGTGCGGCGTGGTTGTGGTTGGTCTGGAGCGCGAGGGTGCTCTTGCCGGAGTCCATCGTGCCGGTGAAGAAGTGCAGTTCGGCCACGAGGGGTGATCCTGTCACGCCGCGTCCGGGCCGCACGCGGCAGGATGGGCGCCATGAGCGACCACCAGACCGGCCGGGGGAGCGACCTGCCCGGCCACCTGCCCGGCCACCTGCCCGGCGACCGGGGGAGCGATGGGGTCCAGGCCCCGCTGATCGGCGTCGAGGAGCTGCGCGCGCGGCTCGGGGAGGTCACGGTGCTCGACGTGCGCTGGCGCCTCGGCGGTCCGCCGGGCCGCCAGGAGCACGCCGCCGGCCACGTGCCCGGGGCGGCGTACGTCGACCTCGACGCCGACCTGGCCGGCCCCCCGGAGACCGGGCCGGGTGGCGGTGGGCGCCACCCGCTGCCCGGTCCCGAGGCCTTCGCGGCCGCGATGCGCTGGGTCGGGGTGTCGCGGGACCGGCCGGTGGTCGTGGTAGACGACTGGTCGAGTCGGGCCGCGGCCCGCGCCTGGTGGCTGCTGCGCTTCCACGGCCACCCCGACGTGCGCGTGCTCGACGGCGGCTGGTCGGCCTGGGTCGCGGCGGGCGGCCCGGTCGAGACCGGGCCCGTGACGCCCGTCCCCGGCGACCTGGCGGCGGACCCGGGGCACCTGCCCGTCGTGGGTCCGCAGGACGTGCCGGACGTGGCCGTGCTCCTCGACGCCCGCGCCCCCGAGCGCTACCGCGGCGAGGTGGAGCCGGTCGACCCGGTGGCCGGCCACGTGCCCGGCGCGGTCAACGTGCCGACGAGCGAGAACCTCCGCCCCGACGGCCGCTTCCGCCCGCCGGCGGAGCTGGCCGAGGTCTACGCCGCCGCGGGCGCGGTGCCGGGCGCCGAGGTGGCGGCGTACTGCGGCTCCGGGGTCACCGCCGCCCACGACGTGCTCGCCCTGGAGCTGGCCGGGGTGCGCGCGGCGCTCTACCCCGGCAGCTGGAGCGGCTGGGTCACCGACCCGACCCGCCCGGTCGAGCGCGGCTGAGCCGCGCCCGGGGCGCCCCCGGGCCCGAGGTCACCAGTGCACGCCCCTGAAGAGCCGCGCCAGCATGATCTGCTCCGACTCCCGGGCGGTGCCGTCGCCGCGGGCCGCGGCGGAGTCGGGGAAGACGTGGTAGGCCATGTTGAGCACCCGGAAGGCGAGCTTGGGGGCCAGCGTGTGGACCACGGCCCCGGCGTTGCCGAGGGCGGTGTTGATCTCGTGGGGGCGCTCCACCATCGCGGTGACGACCAGGTCGGCGGCCTGCGCCGGTGAGATGGTGGGGAACTTGTCGTAGATCTTGGTCGGCGCGATCATCGGCGTGCGCACGAGCGGCATGTGGATGCCGGTGAAGGTGACCCCGTCGCCCACCAGCTCGGAGCTGACGACGTTGCTCCAGGAGTCGAGCGCCGCCTTGGAGGCGACGTAGGCCGAGAAGCGCGGCGGGTTGGTCTGCACACCGATCGAGGAGACGTTGACGACGTGGCCGCGGCCCTGCTCGCGCATGGTCGGCAGCAGGCCCATCACCAGCCTGATCGCGCCGAAGTAGTTGAGCTGCATCGTGCGCTCGAAGTCGTGGAAGCGGTCCTGCGACAGCGCCAGCGAGCGACGGATGGAGCGGCCGGCGTTGTTGACGACGAAGTCGACCGAGGGCAGGTCGGCCACCAGCTGGGCGCACAGCGCGTCGATGGCCTCGAGGTCGGAGAGGTCGCAGGGGTAGACGTGGGCGCTGCCGCCGCGCCGCTCGATGACCGCGCGCGTCTCCTCCAGCTTGTCCTTGCCGCGGGCCACGAGCACGGGCACCCCGCCGGCCTGGGCGACCTTGAGGGCGGTGACCTGGCCGATGCCGGAGGAGGCGCCGGTGATGACCACGTGCTTGCCCTGCAGCGCCTGGCGCGCTGCGCGGTCGCGGCCGGTGGTCTCGTCGAGGTGCTCCTCCCAGTAGCCCCACAGCGTGCGGGCGTAGGACTCCAGGTCGGGCACGGCGATGCCGGAGCCGGCCAGCGCGCGCTCGGTGCGGCGGGAGTCGAAGACCGCGCTGAAGCTGGTGTGGGCCAGCACCTCGGCCGGCACGCCGGCACGCGAGGTGACCGGGTCCAGCACGGCCTGCACGAGGCCGTTGCCGACCACCTTGCCCAGCAGCGCGGTGGGACGCAGGGCACCGGGCAGCCGGCCCAGGGGGCCCGCCGTGGTGACCCGCCGGTCGAGCGGGGTCGCGAAGGTCGGGGCCCCGGCTGCGGCGCAGAAGGCGTTGACCATGTCGACGACGGGCTGCGGCTCGGGGTTGACCAGGTGGAAGGCCTCCCCGTCGTGGCCGGGCAGGTGGGCGAGGTGGTCCATGGCGGCCGCGACGTAGTCGACCGGCACCACGTTGGTGTCGCCCAGGTCGACGCCGACCAGGGGGAGCCACGACGGCAGGGCGTCGCGCAGCCGCTTCATCAGCGGGAAGAAGTAGTAGGGGCCGTCGACCTTGTCCATCTCGCCGGTCTGGGAGTGGCCGACGACGATCGCGGGGCGGTAGACCCGCCACGGCACGGTCGCCTCCTCGCGCACGATCCGCTCCGACTCGTGCTTGGTGCGGTGGTAGGCCGAGGGCAGGTGCTGGCCCTCGTCGAACATCGTCTCGTCGAAGCGCCCGCGGTGCTCCCCGGCCGCGGCCACCGAGGAGACCTGGTGGAAGCAGCCGACGCGCAGGGCCGAGGCCAGCTCGAGGGCGTGGCGGGTGCCGCCGACGTTGAGCGCCTCGTTGGTGGCGTCGTCGGCGGTCATGTCGTAGATCGCGGCGAGGTGGAAGAGGTGGTCGACCTCGCCGGCGTGCTCGGCCACCCAGGACGCCGCGACGCCCAGGCCGGGCTCGCCGAGGTCGCCGACGACGGGCACCACGCGCTCGGAGCCCCAGCGGCGCACCAGCGCCTCCATGCGCCCCATCGAGCCGGCCCGCACCAGCACGAACACCGTGCCCTCGCGGTGGTCGAGGAGCTCCTGGACGAGGTGGCGGCCGATGAACCCTGTGGCGCCGGTCACGAAGTACGACATGGCGGGAGGGTACTCGCTGGCAGGCCGCTGTGCCGCGGGTCGACGGCGTCGTCCGGCGCTCCGCCGGCGCGGCCCGGGTGGGGGCCCGGTGACGTCGCGACCGGCTCGGACGAGGGGGCGGCGAGCCGCTCAGTCCTGCTTGCCGCCGCCGAACATGATCTCGTCCCAGCTGGGCACCGAGGCGCGGCCGCGGCTCTTCTTCACCGGTCGCCGCACCGGCTCGGGCGCGGGCTCGGGGGTGGGCTCCGGAGCCGGCTCGACGGGTGCGTCGTCGAGGGCCGCGGCGTCGGCGGCCTCCTCGCGCTCGGAGGCGTCGAGGTCGGGGGCGTCGGGGCGCGCGCGGGGTGCGGCGGTGTCGAGGAAGGCCTCCAGCGGCGCCTCCGACCCGAGGTCGGCGGCGCGCGCGGCGCGCGCGGCGGGCCGCCCGGCGGCCGGGGTCTCGGCGGGTGCCGCTGCGGGTGCGTCGGTGGGGGAGACCATCTCGATCGCGTCGTCGCCGAGCGGGAGCTCCTGGTCGGCGTGGTCGACGCGGGTGCGCGGCGCGCGGGCGCCGGGAGCCGGGTCGGTGTCGCCCGCAGCCGGGGCCCCGGGGGAGTCGGGCGCGGCGGTGAGGCGGCGCTGGCGGGCGCGCTCGAGGTCGTCGTGGGCCTCGGGGGCGGGGGTCGTGGCGACGGCCTCGCCGACGACCCAGCGGGCGTCGTCGTTGTCGAGCAGCACGTAGTTGCCCGGCAGGTCGAAGGTGAACTCGGCGGTGCCCTGGCGCTCGGCGGCGGTGTACTGCGCCACGAGCGACCACCGGCCGTCCTCGCGGCGCCAGGAGTCCCACTCGACCTGGTCGGGGTCGACGTTGTGGGCGCGCAGGTGGGTGGCCACGGCGTCGCCGAGGGTCCGCGCGGTGGAGCCGTCGCCGCCGCGGCGGCGTACGGAGGAGCGCTGGGCGCGCTGGGCGACGTGCTCGCGCTCGGCGAGGACGGGGCCGGCGTAGGCCATGATCCGGTCGAGGCTGGTGCGGGCGGCCTCGGCGACGGCCTCGGGGGTCTCCCCGGCCCGGATCCGGGCCTGGATGTCGCGAGGGCGGAGGGCGCTGTCCATGGTGTTCTCCAACTGACCGGTGCGTGAGGTCTCTGCGCGCAGTGCGGCTCGCAGGGGTGCGTCGTTGTCGAGGGTGAACTCGACCCCGGCGTCACTGACCAGGAGCAGGTGCCTCCCGTCCTCGCTCACGCCGGCGAGGGTCAGGTGCACCATGGACCGAGCCTACGCCAGCACCGCCCCGCGGGCGCGGACTGGCTCGGCGCGCCCGCCGGGACCGGTACGACGGCCGCCGCCGCACCGGGGGCGGCCCGGCCGTCGTGCCGCGCGCACCCGCCACCGCGGGGCGGCCCGCCCCGCCCCGGTGCCCGGTCGACGTACCTGACCTGCGGTGACGGCGTCCGCGCGCTTTCCGCGCAACCGGTCGCGCGTCGGTAGCCTCCGGGCGTGAGCACGTCGGACCCCAGCAGCACGCTGGCCGCCACCCTGGTGGTCCTCGACCTGCTGGGCATCTTCGTCTTCGCCATCTCCGGGGCCCTCGTGGCGGTGCGCAAGGACCTCGACGTCTTCGGCGTGATCGTGCTGGCCGGGGTCACCGGGCTCGGCGGCGGCTTCCTGCGCGACGTGCTGATCGGGGCGGTGCCGCCCGCGGCCCTGGCCGACTGGCGGTACCTCCTGGTGCCGCTGGCCGCCGGGCTGGTCACCTTCGTCCACCACCCCGCGCTGGGCCGCATGGAGCGCCTGGTGACGGTCTTCGACGCCTTCGGGCTCTCGCTCTTCTGCGTGGCGGGTGCGCTGAAGGCCCTCGACTACGGCCTCGGTCCGCTGCCCGCCGCGCTGCTGGGCATGGCCACCGGGGTGGGCGGCGGCATGGTGCGCGACGTGCTGGCCGGGCGCGTGCCGGTGGTGTTCCGCGGCGAGCTCTACGCCATCCCGGCGCTGGCGGGCGGCGCCGTGGCCGTGGTCGGTGTGCGCGCCGACCTGCCGACCGTGGCCGTCTCGGTCGCCGGGGCCGCGGTCTGCCTGGCCTGGCGGCTGCTCGCGGTGTGGCGCGGGTGGCAGGCGCCGCTGCCGCGCGGCTCGGCCAGCGTCTAGGCCAGCGTCCAGGACCGGCCAGCCGACCAGCCAGCCGTCGGGCTCCACGACGAGGAGGACCGCAGCGTCGAGCCACGCCCCAGCGGCTCGCTCGGCCGGGTGCGGCGTACCCCTGTTCTCCCGGTGGGGCGAGAAGTGGCGGCAGACGACGGGTCGGAGGGCCGCGGGGCTGTCGTTCGCCGCCACTTCCCGGTCCTGGGTCACTCGCCCGACCGGCGGTCCGGTCCGGACGGCGAGGCCCGCCGGGCCGCGGCGTCGAGCCATGCGCCCGCGGTCCGCTCGGCCGCTCGGCCGGGTACGGCGCAACGCTGTCCTGCCGGTGGGGCGAGAAGTGGCGGCGGACGACGGGTCGGGGGGCCGCGGGGCTGTCGTTCGCCGCCACTTCTCGGTCCTGGCTTGCTGGCCCGGGCGGCGTCCCGGGCCGGACGGCGAGGCCCGCCGGACCTCGGCGTCGAGCCATGCGCCCGCGGTCCGCTCGGCCGCTCGGCCGGGTACGGCGCAACGCTGTCCTCCCGGTGGGGCGAGAAGTGGCGGCGGACGACGGGTCGGAGGGCCGCGGGGCCGTCGTTCGCCGCCACTTCCCGGTCCTGGCTGGCTGGCCCGGCCGGTCCGGACTTTGATGCCCACCGGACCGCGGCACGGTCGGGCCCCTTCGGCTGGATCCCTCGGCCGGGCCCCTCAGCCGGGCGGCCGCAGCGGGTCGGGCTCGACGGGGGCGGAGCTCGGCACGGCGCGACCACCGGGGTCGGTCGCGGCGGCCGTCGCGGCGCCGGCACCGGTGGTGGTGTCGCCGCGGGTGAGGTCGTCGTGGGGGGCGTCGCCCGCCGACGCGGCGGTGGGCTCCGCGTCGTCGCCGCGGGGCAGCAGCTGGGCGGCGACGGCGGCGAGCAGCCCGGCCACCACCGGCACGAGGTAGGCGGCGGAGGCCCCGCGGGCGTCGACGACCACGCCGCTGAGCGTCGCACCGGGCGCGACGCCGGCCACGAGGCCGGTCTGCATGATGGCCATGCCCTCGGTGAGGCGTCCGGGCGGCACCGTGCGCTCGGTGAGCGAGAGGGTGGCGACCAGCGTGGGGGCGATCGCCACGCCGCCCACGAGCAGCAGCAGGCCCATCGCGACCATCGAGTCGACGAACAGCAGCGGCACCATGGCCGCCGCCATCGCCAGCGACCCCCACCGCACCCGCACGGCGGGGCCCCGGCGCCAGGTGATGGCCCCGGTGACGACGCCCGAGAGCAGGCTGCCCAGGGCCCACAGCGCGAGCAGCGCGCCCGCCCAGGCCTTGGCGTCCTGCTCCTCGGAGAAGGCGACGGTGGTGACCTCGGCGGCGCCGAAGAGCACCCCGAGCGCCGCGCTGACGACCGCGAGCGGGGCCACCGTGCGCCACGGCATGGCGGGGCGGGGCCCGGTGGCGGCGTCGTGGCGCTGCCGGGGCGGCTCGGTGGCGCGCTGCGAGGCGAAGAAGAGACCGCCGGCGACACCGGCGACGACCGCGACGGCCAGGCCGGCCACCGGGTGCACCGCGGTGGCCAGCAGGGTCACGGTGATCGGACCGAGGATGAAGCAGGCCTCGTCGACGACCGCCTCGAGGGCGAAGGCGGTCTGCACGTCGGTGGGCCGGGAGAGCACGTGGGACCAGCGGGCACGCACGCAGGAGCCGATCTGGGGCAGCGTTCCGCCCGCGACCGCCGCCGCGGCGTAGGTGGTGGCCATCGGCCAGCCGTCCTGCACCGACCAGACCAGCAGCACCATGGCGACGCCGAAGAGCACGCTGGCGGTGCTGAGCACCAGGCCCTGGCCGAGCCGGTCGACCAGGCGGCCCTGGGCGATCGCCAGCAGCGCGTTGGCGACCATGTAGGCCGCCGAGACCGCACCGGCCACGCCGTAGGAGCCGGTAGAGGCCTCGACCAGCAGCACGATGCCCAGGCCGGCCATCGAGATGGGCAGGCGAGCGACCAGACCGGTCAGGGAGAAGAGCAGGGCGCCCGGCTCGCGCAGCACCCGCTGGTAGGACGACAGCATCACCGCGAGCCTAGGTCGCGCCGGGGACGCGGGACCAATCCCAGCCGGGGCGTGACACGGGTCGCACGCCCCGGCGCCGAGGCGAGCCCGAGGGGTGAGGGACGCCGGGGCCGCGCACCTACGATGAAGGGCGTGAGCAACGACCCCGCGGATGTCCTGACCGACGTCGACGTGACCCCGTACGACGCCCTCCTGCTGGTCTCCTTCGGCGGCCCGGAGGGCCCCGACGACGTCGTGCCCTTCCTGGAGAACGTCACGCGGGGGCGCGGCATCCCCCGCGAGCGGCTCGAGGAGGTCGGCAAGCACTACCACCTCTTCGGCGGTCGCTCGCCGATCAACGACCAGAACCGTGACTTCCTGACCGCGCTGCGCGCCGACCTGGCCGAGGCCGGCATCGACCTGCCGGTCTACTGGGGCAACCGCAACTGGGACCCCTACCTCAAGGACACCCTGGCCCGGATGGCCGCCGACGGCGTGACCCGCGCGGCCTGCTTCGTGACCAGCGCCTACTCCTCGTGGAGCAGCTGCCGGCAGTACCGCGAGAACCTCTGGGACGCTGTGGAGGGCCTCGAGGGGGCGCCGCGCCTGGACAAGCTGCGCCACTACTTCAACCACCCCGGCTTCGTGGAGCCCAACGTCGACGCCGTGCTGGCCGCGCTGGCCGACCTCCCCGACGACGTCCGCGACGGCGCCCACCTGGCCTTCGTGACCCACTCGATCCCGCTGTCGATGAACGACGCCAGCGGTCCGCCCGAGCAGGGCGGTGGCGCCTACGTGCGCCAGCACCTCGACGTCGCCGACGTGATCACCCGCCGCGTCGCCGAGGAGACCGGCCGCACCCACCCCCACGAGCTGGTCTTCTGCTCGCGCTCGGGCGCCCCGCACATCCCGTGGCTCGAGCCCGACGTCAACGACCACCTCGAGAAGCTGCACGGCGACGGCGTCCCGGCGGTCGTGATGGTGCCGGTCGGCTTCGTCTCCGACCACATGGAGGTCATCTACGACCTCGACACCGAGGCCATGGAGACCGCCGCCGAGCTGGGCCTGCCGGCGCGGCGCGCCGCCACCGCCGGCACCGACCCGCGCTTCGTTGCCGCCGTGCGCGACCTGCTGGTCGAGCGCGCCACCGTCGAGCGCGGCGGCGAGGTCGCCCGTGCGGCGGTCGGCTCGACCGGACCGATGTGGGACCGCTGCCCCCGCACCTGCTGCTCCAACCCCCGCGCCGAGCGCCCCGCCCTGTGCGGCTCCGACCCGGTGCCGGCCGACGCCGCGGCCACCGTGCCGGGCCAGGCCGTGGTCGTCGCGTGAGCGGTCCCGCGGACCGCTCCGCACCGGCCGCTCCCGCCGACCTCGCCGCGATCGCCCTCGCGGTGGCCCGGGAGGCCGCCGAGCTGGTGCGCGAGCGTCGGGCGCGCGGGGTCGAGGTCGCCGCGACCAAGACCAGCGACATCGACATCGTCACCGAGGTCGACCGCGCCAGCGAGGTGCTCATCCGCCGGCGCCTGCTGGAGCACCGCCCCGACGACGCGATCCTGGGCGAGGAGGGCGACGACCACGCCGGCAGCTCCGGGGTGCGCTGGGTCGTGGACCCCATCGACGGCACGGTCAACTTCCTCTACGGCATCCGCCAGTACGCCGTCTCCATCGCGGCCGAGCGCGACGGGGAGGTGGTCGCCGGCGTGGTGCTCAACGTGGCCGACGGGCACACCTACCTCGCCCACACCGGGCCGGCCGGTGCCGACGACCGCACGGGCGCGGTGGCGACCCGCGACGGCGAGCCGATCGCGGTGCGCGCCGCCCAGCCCCTCGCGGAGATGCTCGTGGGCACGGGCTTCTCCTACGACCGTGGCGTGCGGGTGCTCCAGGCGCAGGCCCTCGTCGAGCTGCTGCCGCGCGTGCGCGACGTACGCCGCCTGGGCTCGGCCGCGCTCGACCTGTGCGCCGTGGCCGAGGGCAGCCTCGACGCCTACGTCGAGGAGGGCGTGCAGCCCTGGGACCACGCCGCCGGCGGGCTCGTCGCCCGGCTGGCGGGCGCGCGCACCGAGCTGCTCACCGGGGTCGGTGGCCTGCCGCTCATGGTCGCCGCGGGCGCTGAGACCTTCGACACCTTCCGCGACGCCGTGCACGGCGCCGGGTTCGCCGCGGGCGGGCCCACCGCCCCTGCCACGCCCCCCACCGCCACCGGAGCAGGGCTGTGACCTGCGCCGACGCGGCCGGGACGAGCCGGTCGGCCGGCGCCACGACGGGGAACCGGTGGGCGGACACCAGGAATAGCGTGACGTCACCGGATGTTCACGCGTCGCCACACCAGACCGGTGTGCGCGAGCCGGACCCGATGGTGCACAATCTGGCGCCGACGAGGACCGACCGGCAGGACGAGGGGAGTGACTGACGATGGCGACTGACTACGACGCACCGCGCAAGAACGAGGAAGACCAGTCCGAGGAGAGCATCGAAGAGCTCAAGGCGCGTCGCCACGACAAGAACTCCGGCAAGGTCGACGAGGACGAGGCCGAGGCCGCAGAGGCCTTCGAGCTCCCCGGCGCCGACCTGTCGCACGAGGAGCTCGCGGTCGAGGTGAAGCCCAAGCAGGACGACGAGTTCACCTGCATGAGCTGCTTCCTGGTGCACCACCGCTCGCAGCTGGCCGACAGCAAGAAGATGATCTGCTTCGACTGCGAGTGAGCACGCCCGCGCCGCGCACGGCCTGCGCTGCGCCGCACGACGCGACGAGGGCCGCACCCCCAGGGTGCGGCCCTCGTGTCGTGCCGGCCGTGCGGAGCTGGTCCCAGGCCGGGGTCAGCTGGTGGGCGTGGAGGCCTTGGAGGCGTCCTGGCCGTCCTTCTGCAGCTCGGCGGGCAGGTGGCCGGTCGACTTGGCGTAGTAGTGCGCGGCCTTGCGGGCGGCCAGCATGCGCGCGATCTGGATGAAGGTGCCGCTCGCGGCCGCCCAGGCGACGGCCTCCCAGATCTCCACGTCGGGGTCGGCGGGGTTGGCGGGCGGGTTCTTGCCCGTCGCGGCCTTCCACGAGGTGTTGAGGGTCTTCTTGGCCACCGTCGCCGCGCCGATCGCCGCGGCGAGGGAGAAGACGGACCAGATCTTGGAGGAGCCACCAGATGCCATGACGCCGACCTTACCGCCGCTCAGCCGGCGTGCTGCTCACCCTGCGCGGTGGTCGGGCCCGGTCCGTGCGCCCCGCGGGGCGACGCCGCGGCCGCGGTGAGCGCGGCGGCCAGGGCGTCGGGACGCCGGGTGCTGAGCAGCCAGTACGGCGTGGGGTCGGCCGGGTCGGTGAGGTGCACCCGCACCGCGCGCTTGCGGTAGGGCCGCAGCAGCAGGAAGGCGCGGGCGTCGGCGTCGCGACCGGCCGCGAGGCGGGCCGCCTCGGGGGTGAGCGGCTCCACGGCACCGACGTGCTCCAGACCGATGCGGGCGCGGCCCGCACGCAGCTCGCCGCCGGCGACGCTGATGACGGCGTTGCCGTAGGCGAGCAGGAGGGCGGCCATGAGG
>NZ_CAKASO010000018.1:0-69017 GCF_916862475.1 Nocardioides sp. Leaf374 | reverse complement strand
CCCAGCCCGGCCGGGCGGCACGGCGCCGCGGCGGGGTGGACGGCGCGGTCGACGGCGCCGTCGACGGCGGGGCCGACGGGGGCGGACCCGTGGGTGCGGCGAAGGCCGCGGCCGGTCGGTCGGCGTGGAGGTTGGTGGCGCCCACGTCGAGGTGGGCGGGGCTGGCGTCGATCTGCACCGCGGGCGCCCGCAGCATCGTGCCCTGCACGATGTCCCACTCCTCGGGGGCCGGCTGGACCTCCAGGCGCGGGGCGTCGAGCACCTCGTCGGGCAGCTGGCGCAGCGCCTGGGCGGTGGCCGCGGCGGTCATGCGCGTCGTGGGGTCCTTGGCCAACATCGTGGCCAGCACGTTCCACAGGGCAGGGGCCACCGGCAGGCGCGGCGGCTGCACCGACGCGTGCCGGAAGCCGACGGTGTGGGCCGTGCCGGAGCCGGAGAAGGGGGTGCGCCCGCCGAGCAGCTCGTAGAGCAGGATGCCCGCGGCGTAGACGTCGGAGGCGGCGCTGAAGCTGCCCTGCACGAAGAGCTCGGGCGGCATGTAGCCGGGGGTGCCGAGCAGGCCGGTGGCCTGCACGGTCGACTCCTGGGCCAGGCGGGCGATGCCGAAGTCGGTGAGCAGCAGGTCGCTCTCGTCGTAGTCGCCGTCGACGCCGCGCAGGAGCACGTTGTCGGGCTTGACGTCGCGGTGCAGGCAGCTCTGCTGGTGGGCGGCGTCGAGCGCGTCGAGCACGGCGGCGGTCAGCCGCACCGCGTCGCGCGCGCGAAGGGTGCCGACGTCGCGCAGGTGCTTGCGCAGGTCGGTGCCCTCGACGAGGTCCATGACGATCGCCAGCGCGTCGCCCTCGACGACGAGGTCGTGGACCTCGACGATGTTGGGGTGGTGCAGGGCGAGCAGGATGGCCCGCTCCTGGATGAAGCGCCCGACGATCTGCGGGTCGTGGGCCAGCTCGCGACGCAGCACCTTCGCGGCCACCCACCGCTCGCCGACGCGGTCCCACGTGCGCCACACGGTGCCCATCGCACCCTCGCCGAGCTCGTCGACGAGCTCGTAGCGACTGCCCAGGGCCTGACGGTTCACCGGCCCGCTCTCATCGACCGGCGGCGGCGGTCGCGAACCAGTACAGGCGCGGCGCCGCCTCCTCCTCGGTGGCCGCGACCGGGCGGACCTGCGGGTCCTGGGTGGTCGCCTCGAGCGCGACGACGGCGTCGGGCGCGAGCGCCTGGCTGTCGGCGAAGTCCAGGGCCGGGCCGGCCAGGCCGTCGGAGGCGTCCACGGTGAGCCCGGTGAGAGCCGCGGCGACGTCGGCCGGCTCGACCGACCCGGCCTCCACGGCGGCCGCCGCGAGCGCGAGCACCGCGTCGTGGCTGGCGGTGTCGGCGCCCTCGGCCACGTCGGCGAAGGGCACGCTGCCGAAGAGGTCCTGGAGCTCGGGGTCGCCGGCGGCCAGGCGCAGCGCCGAGAAGTACGACGCGGTCGCCTCGGCGCGCTCGCTCGTGCCGAGGGTGGTGGCGTCGGAGGCGTCCACGCCGACGGTGAGGAACTCCCCGGCCGGGGTGCCCCCCGCCTCGGTCAGCCCCGTGGCGAAGCCCGGGCTGAGGGCCTCGGGCGACAGCACGACCGGCGCGGTGCTGCCGCGGCCCTGGAGCGCGGCCACGACCTGGGCCTGGCTGGTGGCCGAGGCCGCGACGACCACGCTGTCGGCCGTGCCGTCCTCGACGGCGCGGGTCGCCCGGGCCACCACGTCGCCGAGGTCGTCGCCGGTGTAGTCCTCGCGGTCGGCCGAGCCGACGCCGTCCACGTCGACGCCGTCGGCGCTGACCACGAAGGGCTGCTCGAGGCCACGCTCACCCATGGCGGCGAGGAGGGCCTGGTCGACGGCGTCGCCCGAGGGGCCGGTGGCCCACACGCCGTCGGGCAGGCCGGTGAGCTCGCGCTCGTAGGGCAGCAGGAGGGGCACACCAGCCCCTGCGGCCGCGTCGACCGCGGCCTGCAGGTGCTCGCCGGTGCTGGCGGCGACGATGCCGGACACGCCGGCGTCCACGAGGTCGGCGACCGCCCGGGTCGCGCCGTCGCTCGTGCCCGCGTCGTCGACGACCTCGAGCTCCACGTCGGCCCCGCCCAGCCCGAGCCGGTACGCCGCGACGCGGGCGCCCTCGGCCGCGGTGAGGACGTCCTGGCCCTCCCCCGGCGTGGAGCGCAGCGAGACCAGCACCCCGACCCGCAACGGCTCGCCGACCTCGGCGAGGGCCCCGGCCGCGTCGAGCTCGACGGCCGGGGCGGCGCCGGCGGCACCGGACGCGGGGGCCGCGGGCTCCTCGCCGCCGTCGTCACCGCTGCAGGCGACCAGCGTGGTGAGCGCCAGGGCGGCCAGGGTCAGGCCGGCGGCGCGGCGGGCGCGGGGCGGGGTCGTGCGCACGCTCAGTCCTGGCCGAGGTGGAAGGAGTAGACCGTCAGCACGTCGCTGCCCTCGGGCACGTCGAGGCCGAAGGCCGGCAGGGCCTCCTGCAGCTCGAGCGCACGCGCCATCTGGGCCTGCTGCAGGAAGACGTCGGCCAGGGCCTGGCTGCGCACGCTGCGGAAGCGCGTGGCCCGGGCGTTGGCCGAGGAGATCTGCTCGTTGGCCACGGCGGTCTGGGTGGCCCCGGTGACCAGCGAGCCCAGGATGCCGGTGCCGCCGGACTCGCGGGTGCCGAGGTCGGCCAGGACGTTGCCGAGGTCCTCGGTCAGGCGGGACTCGGAGTCGGCGACACTGCGGTTGGCCGCCGAGACCGTCGAGTCGAGCACGGAGAGCGCGTCGCCGACGGCACCGTCGAGGGCCAGGCCCGACGCGCGGACCGTCGCGTCGAGCTGGGTGCGCTGGGCCTCGATCCGCTCGGCCCCCTGCCCGGTGATCCGGTCGGAGGTGCGCTGGGCGCCGCGGCCCAGGCGGCCGAAGAGCTCGCTGACCTTGCCGCTGGCCTGGATGCGGGCCGCGTCGGTGCCGGCGATGGCCTCGCCCAGCGCGCCGCCCGAGCCCGAGAGGCCATCGGTGATCGCGTCGATGCTGGCGTCGAGGTCGGCCTCGAGGCCGTCCTGGTTGCAGGCCACCTTGGTGTAGGTGAGGACGAGGCGGTCGACGGGCTTGCTGAGGGCGGGAGCGTCGTCGACGTCCTCGCACGAGGGTGCGGCGTAGGAGTCGCTGAGCGACACGACGCTCTCGGTGAGCTTGGAGAGCCGGCCGGCCAGGGAGCCGGCGGAGGCGTTGGTGGCGGCGGTGACGCGCTCGAGGGCCTGGTCGACGCCGCTCTGGATCGCGGCGAAGTCGACCGCCACGGCGTCCGTCGACGAGAGTCCCGCAATGCTGTCGAGGGTCGCGACGACCGGCGCGAGGCGCGCGTCGACGGCCGAGCCCGGGGTGGCGCAGCCGGCCTGGTCCTGGGCGGCCTGGATCTGGCCGGCCAAGGTCGCGTCGGCGGTGGCCGCGGGGTCCATGGCGCACACGGTGCCGCGCAGCGCGGCCAGGTCGGCCTGGAGGCTGCGGGCGGTGGCGGCCTGGGAGACGGCCTGCGCGTTGATGGTCTCGAAGCGGCGGCGCAGCCCGGAGGTGGCGTCGGGGCCGAGGAGGTTCTTGAGGTTGGTCAGCGTGACGCTCAGCTGGCCGAGGACGGCGTCGAGCGGCTCGAGGGGGTTGCCCGGGTTGGCGGGGTCGACCTGGAGCGCGGTCTTCTTCACCGACTCCACCAGGGAGGTGACCCCGGCGACCTGGACGCCCAGGTCGTCGACGAGGCTCTCGTCGAAGCGGCCGCCGAGGCGGTCGCCCAGCGCCTGGAGGACCTCGCCCTGGTCGCCGACGGCCCGGCTGGCCGCGGAGAGCACGCAGACCGCGGAGGTGGACTCCTCGGTGCAGGTCGCGACGTCGGCGGCGGAGCCGATCTGCTCGCGCAGGGAGTCGACGATGCGCTCGCTGCACTCCGTGCCGGCCTCGCCGAGGGTCTCGAGGCGGCTGGCCACGGCCACGAGCTGGCCGTAGACGGTGTCGGAGGCGAGGCTGCCGCCGAGCACGACGCCGCAGCCGCCGCCGGTGCCGGCGGGCTGGGGAGCGGGGATCCGGTCGGGGTCGCCGAGCTTGGCCTTGACGGCGTCGATGCTGCGGGCGAGCGCGGCGTTGGCGGAGTCGGTGGCGCCGTCGAGCTCGCCGCCGACCTGCTCGCGCAGGGCGTCGAGGTCGGTGGTGAGACCGCTGAGGGAGGTCGTGACCTCCTGCGAGGAGCGCTGCAGCTCGGCGATGGTGCGGGCGCCGAGCTGGTCGGCCGAGGCGCCGAGGCGGCTCTCGATCTCGCCCAGGACGCCGCTGGCCTCGGTGAGCACGGCGTTGACGTCGCCGACGAGCTGGATGGTCTGGGCCTCCATCGACACCGTGCTGCCGGCGTCGTCGGCGAAGGCCTGCTCCAGCAGCGCCGCGACCGAGGTGTCGGTGACCAGGCCGGGCTGCACGCTGAGGTCGACGTCGGGCACGCTGAGCGAGTCGGACTTCATCACGAGGCGGAAGGTCGCGCTGGGCGCGAGGCGCGGCGGGGCGAGCATCGAGGCCCACTGCACCTGGGCGGCACCGTCGGCGGACTGGCTCAGCACGCCGTTGGTGCCGTCCTCGCCACGGGTCAGCACCTGGGTCAGGCCCTCGTCGCCGAGGTCGGCGGAGGCCACGACGGTCAGGGGCGCGCCGATGAGGGCGTACTGCGTGCGCGAGACGCCCTCGGCGTCGTAGCTGACCCGCTCGGGCCGCACGGTGGTGTTCTGCACGGTGATGTCGATGACGACGCGGCCGCTCTCGCCCTCGATGTCGGACAGGTCGGTGCCGGCCCGGTCGTCGAGGCGGTAGGTCGTGGAGACGCGCACCGGGAGGTCGGCGGCGTCGGCGGCGTCGAAGTCCTGGCTCTCGCTGGCCGAGCCACCGTCGGAGTCCTGGGTGATGGTGGTGCCCGAGAGCGAGCCGATGCTGCCGTCGGGGCCGAGCTGCACGTCGACCGCCTGGAGGGTCTGCTCGGTCGCGGCCTCGGCCGAGGTCGTGGCCGCCGAGAGCAGGCCGCCGACCAGAGCGACGACCACCGCCGACTGGGCCGTGCGGCGGACCGCTCCCGGGTGGTTCCTCGCCGAGTGACGGGCGACAGACATGGCTCTCCTCGTGAGGGCGCGGCAGAGGGTCGGGCCGGCCCGTGGTGACGGTCCTGTTGCGGGGGGTCGACCCGTGGTGTGTCCACCCCGACGGGTGGGCAAACCTGGTCTAGACAGATTCCACCACGAGTCGGCGCCGCTCCGCACGCCTTCGTAAAGAATGGCGTCGTAGGGTCCGGGCATGTCGCTGACCCTCGTGGAGGCGCGCTCGCGCGCGGCCGCCCTGTCCGACCTGTCCTACGCCGTGGCCCTCGACCTCACGGGGTGGGAGACCGGCACCTTCGGCGTCGACACCACGGTGCGGCTGCGGACCACCTCCCCCGACACGTTCCTCGAGCTGACCGCGGCCCAGGACGTGACGGTGGCCGTCGACGGCGTCGCGCGGGAGCCGGCGTACGACGGGCGCCGTATCGCCCTCGCGGGCCTGCCCACCGGGGTGCCGGTGGAGGTGCGGGTCACCGCCCGGGTGCCCTACGTGAGCGACGGCGACGGGATGCACCTGGCCACCGACCCGGCCGACGGCGCGACCTACGCCTCGGCCTACCTGGGCATGGACGTCACCCAGCGGGTGCTGCCCTGCTTCGACCAGGTCGACCTCAAGGCGCCGGTGAGCATGAGCGTCACCGCCGAGGCGGGATGGACGGTGCTGGCCAACGCTCGCCCCGAGTCCCGCGAGGAGGTCGGGGGCACGGCCGTGCGCTGGCGCTTCGCCACCACGCCCCCGGTGCCGCTCGACCAGCTCGTCGTGTGCGCCGGGCCGTGGCACTCGGTCACGTGGGAGCACGCCGGCCTGCCCTTCGGGTGGCACGCCCGGGCCTCCCTGGCCGCCGACCTCGACCGCGACGCCGCCGAGCTGGTGGCCACGACCACGGCCTGCTTCGACCACTACGCCGGGCTCTTCGCGGAGCCCTACGCCTTCGACTCCTACGACCAGGTCTTCGTGCCGGGGCAGAACTGGGGCGCCCTGGAGACCCCGGGCTGCGTGACCTACCGCGACGAGCTGCTCCCCCGCGGCCGCACCACCGCGCGGGCCACCGCCCAGCGCGCCACCGTGATCGCCCACGAGATGGCGCACATGTGGTTCGGCAACCTGGTGACGATGCGGTGGTGGGAGGACACCTGGCTCAACGAGAGCTTCGCCGACTACCTGGGCTACCGCGTGGCCGAGGCGGGCGCGGGCTTCGCCGGGGCGCTGGTGGCCCACGAGGCCGGCCGCAAGCCGGCCGCCTACGACGCCGACCAGCGGCGCTCGCGCCACCCCGTCGCGCCGCTCGCCGAGGACGTCCCCGACGTCGACAGCGCCTTCGCCAACTTCGACGCCCTCTCCTACGCCAAGGGCAACTCCTGCCTGCGCCAGCTGGTCACCTGGCTGGGCGACGACGGCTTCCTCAGCGGGGTCGACGCCCACCTGACCCGTCACCGCTTCGGCAACGCCTCCCTCGCCGACCTCGTCGCCTCCCTCGACGAGGCCTCGCCGCGCGACGTGCGCGGCTGGGCCGAGCGGTGGCTGCGCACACCCGGCTTCGACACGGTCCTCGTCGAGCGACCCGAGGAGGGCGGCGACCCCCTGCTGCGGCGAGAGGGCGTGCGCCCCCACCGGCTGCGGGTCACGGCCTACGACGAGCACACGTGGGCCGAGGTCGCCACGCGCCTGGTCGACCTCGAGGACGACCCGGTGCGGCTGGAGGGCTGGGGCGCCCACGTGGTCGTGCCCAACGCCCACGGGGAGACCTTCGCGCGGCTGCGCCTCGACGCGCGCTCCTGGGACGCGGTGGCCGCCGGGCTGGGGTCGGTGCCCGACCCCCTGACCCGCGCGGTGCTGTGGGCCACGGCCTTCGAGCGGGTGCAGGCGCGCGACCTGCCGGTCGACGACTACCTCGCCCTGGTGGCGCGCCACCTGCCGCTCGAGCACGACGTGGCCCTGGTGCAGGCCGTGCTGCGCCGCACCCTCGACACCGTGGTCGTGCGATCGGTGCCGCCCGCACGGGCCGCCGAGGCGGTCGAGACCGTGGCCGCCGCGTGCCGCGCAGGGCTGGCCGCCCTGGCGCAGGGCGGCGCGTCCGACGGCGCGGCGGGCCTCGAGCGGGCGATCGTGCTCACCGAGGGGCTGGCCGCCACCAGCCACGACCCGGGACTCCTGCGCGAGTGGCTCGACGCGGGTCGCACCGCCCAGGGCGTCGAGCTCGACCCGGCCCTGCGCTGGAGCGTCGTCGCCCGTCTCGCGGCGCTCGGCGCCGCCGACGCCGCGCTCGTGGCGGCCGAGCGGCGCGCCGACCCGAGCGTGGCCGGCGAGCTGGGGGCCGCCGCGGCCCTGGCCGCGCGCCCCACCGCCGAGGCCAAGGCGGAGGCCTGGGCCGCCGCGGCCGACGACGACCGGGTCTCGAACCGGATGTTCGAGGCGCTCGTGGGCGGCATGTGGTCACCGGAGCAGGCCGACCTGCTCGCGCCGTGGGTCTCGCGCTACCTCGAGCAGGGGCCGCTGCTGGCCGCCCGCCGCGGCCAGGCCTTCGGCGCGGTCGTGGGCCTGCGCTCCTTCCCCCGCGTGGCGCTCTCCCCGGCCCAGGTGCAGCAGCTGGAGACGGCCCTGACCGGGTCGCTCCCGACCGTGCTGCGCCGGCACTGGGAGGACCGGCTCGACGACCTGCGTGCGGGGGCCGAGGGCCCGAGCACCTAGATTGTCCCGATGATCGAGGCGACGGGGCGGGGCGCATGAGCGAGCAGGTCAGGGCCCTGGTGGCCGAGGTGCAGGGACACCTGGAGACCCTCAGCGCCGACCCGGGGCGCGACGAGGCGCTCTACGACGACCTGCGCGCCCGGCTCAACGACGTGCCCTCCGAGGAGCGCACCAGCGCGTGGCGGCGCACCAGCGTGCTGCTCGACCTCGCCTTCCGCAAGCGCGCCAGGCGCGCCCACGCCCAGCTGTCGATCATCCGGGAGAACCACCGCAAGGCCGACACCCTCGACCGCTTCGACGTCTTCTGGGCCCGCTGCGTCGCGCTGCTCGACGGCTGGACCCTCGGCGGCCACGGCTACCGCCGCGCACTGCGCGACCAGGGACCGGCGGTGTGGGCCGACGTGGCCGAGCTGACCGCGCTGCTCGACGCCGCCGGCCACCGGGCCTTCGCCAACTCCGGCACGCTGCTCGGGCTGGTGCGCGAGGGCGACGTCATCGCCGCCGACGACGACGCCGACCTCGGCGTGCTGCTGCCCGGCGGCACCCTCGCCGAGGTCGTCGCGGCCTGGGCCGACCTGCGCGCGCGGCTGGCCGCCGACGGCGTCACCGACGCCGACTTCGAGCAGCGCAACGCCCTGCACTCCAAGGTCATCGGGGCCCGCGGCACCCGCATCGACCTCTTCCCGGCCTGGGTGCTCGAGGACCGCGCCTGGGTCTGGCCCCACACCGCGGGCGACGTGCCGGCGGCCGCCCTGCTGCCCCTGGCCTCGCGCGAGACCTCCGCGGGCACCGTGCCGGTGCCCGCCGAGCCCGAGCCCTTCCTCGAGAGCAACTACGGCGCGGCGTGGCGCCGGCCCGACCCCACCTGGGAGTTCGACTGGGCCCGGGCGCGCACTCGCTTCCCCGACTTCGTGGCCGCCCACCCGGAGTTCGCCGAGGACGTCACGGAGTGAGCACCGGGCGGGTGCTGTGGCTGCACTGCGGGGCGTTCAAGACCGGCTCCTCGCGCATCCAGACCCACGCCTGGGAGCAGCGCGACGCCCTGCTCGACGCCGGCTGGCTCTACCCGCGGGCAGGGCTCTCGCTCGACGAGCCCGAGGTGGGGGTGCGTCACACGCCGCTGGTCTACCGCTGGCGCGACCGCCCCGCCTGGGAGGCCCTGGTCGACGACCTGGTCGCGGAGGTCGTGGCCTCCCCCGCCTCCCGCGTGCTGCTGTCGTCGGAGGCCTGGAGCCGCCCGGGGGCCGAGGACTCCCTCACCGCGCTGCTCACCCGGCTGCGCGACGCCGGCGCCGTGCAGGAGGTCCGCGCGGTGGTCTACCTGCGCAACCGGCTCTCCTACGCCCGCAGCCTGCACCGCGAGCTGGTGCGCCGCCGCGCCCACGTGCGCGACCTCGACGACTTCGTGGCCGGCGAGCAGCGGCTGCTCGACCCCGTGGCCGCGCTGCGCGCCCTGCACGCCGCGCTGGACGCGGTCGGCGGCAGCCTCGAGGTGCGCTCCTACGAGCAGGCGCCCGACACCGCCGCCGACCTCTTCGCCCACCTCGGGCTGCCCTTCGACCCCGGCCCCCACGCGCGCACCAACACCGGGCTCGACGCCTGCGAGACCGAGGCGCTACGCCAGCTCACCCAGGTCGCCCCCGAGACCCGGCCGGCCTGGCCCGGGCTGGAGGCCGTGCTCGCCGCCGCGGCCGTGCCGGTGGCGCTGGAGCGCACCGCCTGGAGCGAGCGGGTCTCCCCCGGCCGGCTCGACCTCGCCCCCGACGAGCGCGCGGAGCTGGCCCGCCTCACCGGCTGGGACGACGCACGTCTCGACCTGCTGCTGCGCACCGACGAGCCCGGCCACCGCGACGTCACCGCCCTCGCCGGCCTGCTGCGCGGGCTCGTGGTCGACCACGTCGCCGCCACCCACGAGGAGGTCGTCGACACCGTCGTGCGCCCGAGCCCCGCCGTGAGCGCCCTCGAGCTCGACGCCGGCGACCTGCTCGCCCCCGAGGTCCGCGTCAGCGGGCTGCTGCTGCTCGCCGCGGGCGTGCCCGCCGACGGCACGCGGCTGCTGATCGTCTCCGACGAGGGCGAGCAGGAGGCCGACACCGGGCGGGCCTCGGCCGGCTTCGGGCGCCGCCACCCCGACCGCCCCGAGGCCGGCGCGGCGCGCTTCGCCGTACGCCGGGTGCGCTGGGGCTCCGGGCGGCGCCTGTCGCTGGTGCTCGCGCTGGCCTCGGGTGAGCGCCACGAGCTGGCCGAGCTGCGCCGTCGCTGGCAGCCGCGCTAGCGGGTCCAGTCGATCGCGCCGTGCTCGGCCAGCAGCCGGGCGCCGCGCGCGGGGTCGTGCTGGGCCACCCAGGCGATCCGGCCCCGCAGGTGCTCGGCGAAGGCCGGCACCTGGTCCCGGTTCTGCGTGCTGGGTCCGTGGCGGCGGCAGTTGTGCAGGATCGCGCGCAGCAGGTCGACCTCGTGGCGGGCCACGCGCGGGCGGTCGTTGACGACCAGCCCGGCCAGGCTCTGACGCCCGGCCCGCGGCAGCACCGCCGTCTTGCGGGGGTTGAGCCGGAAGCCCTCGTCGCGCACGACCTCCTCGACGGCGTCGAGGAGCCGGCTGGTGCCGCGGCCCCAGCCCGCGTCGCCCGAGAAGGCCAGGTCGTCGGCGTAGCGGGTGTAGCGACCGCCCCACGCGGCGGCCAGGGCCGTGAGCCGTACGTCGAGCCCGAAGGCCGCGAGGTTGGCGGTGGCCGGCGAGGTGGGGGCGCCCTGCGGGAGGTGGGGTGCGGCGAGGCGGCGCCCGAGGCGCCAGTGGGCGTCGAGCAGGCCCGGGTCGGCGGGGCGCGGGACCCCGCGCCAGGCGGCCAGCGGCAGCACCGCGGTCGTCAGCCCGGCCAGCGCGTGGGCGACCGGCTCGGGGTAGCCCGCGGTGCGCCAGATCCCGTGCACGCGGCCGACGGTGACGCTGGCGAAGAACGACTCGAGGTCGAGGCGGAGCACCACGGGCCGACCGGCGTGGGGCGCGGCGTGGGAGCGCACCGAGCCGCCGGCGCGGAAGCCCCGGGCCGCGTCGTGGGGCGGCACGAGCCCGAGGGCCTCGTCGAGCAGGCGCCGCTGGAGGCGGCGCAGGCGGGGCTTGGGCGCCTCGAGCACCCGGATGCCCCCGCTGGCCGCCACCCGGTGGGAGACCCGGTAGTGCTGCAGCGGCGCCTCGCCGGCGGTGCGCGCCCAGTGCTTGGGGTCGGCGAACCAGTCGAGCTCGCCGACGTCGAGCTCGAGGAGGGCGGCCAGGTCGGCCAGGTCGTGCAGCACCGGCAGGCGCCAGCGGTTGGTGAGCATCCGCGTCGGCGACACCGGCCGCGCCACGGGACGCGCCCGTCCGGCCCGGGCGGCCGCGGGACGGCTCGCCACCAGGGTCGCGAGCTCGCGCGGGCGGTCGAGCGGCGGGCGCGGGTGCAGGGCCACGACCTGGCGGGCCAGCGACGTCAGCCAGTGGGGGCGGCGCCCGAGCACGGCGGCGCCGCTGGCCACCAGCCCCTCGGTGCTCCACTCGCCGGCGAGGAACCCCGCGGCCAGCGCCCTCGCGAGGTCGGGTCTCACCGGCCCGACCCGGTGGCGGCGCTCGAGGAGCCGGGGTGCGGCAGCGTGGCTCGACCTGTCCCGTCGTGCGCGCGGGGTCCTGCAGCGGAGCGCAGCGACTCGCGCGCGGTGCCGTGCCCGGACGTGCCGGTGGTCCCCGGGGTAGCCCCGGGGAGGCGGGCCGGTGTCACGCACCGGTCCACCGTCTCGAGGTCACGCTGCCGCACGCCGCGACCCTAGCCGCGACGCCCCGGGGGCTGGCTCAGGCGTGCCCGTCGAACATCGAGGTGACCGAGCCGTCCTCGAAGACCTCGCGGATGGCGCGCGAGACCAGCGGGGCGATCGAGAGCACCGTGAGCTTGTCGAAGTGTCGGTCCTCGGGGATCGGCAGGGTGTTGGTGACGATGACCTCGGCGGCCGGGCTGTTCTTGAGCCGGTCGACGGCGGGGTCGGAGAGGATCGCGTGGGTCGCGGCGATGATGACGCCGGCGGCCCCGTCGGCCATGAGGGCCTCGGCGGCCTTCACGATGGTGCCGCCGGTGTCGATCATGTCGTCGGTGAGCACGCAGATCTTGCCGGCGACCTCGCCGACGACGCGGTTGGCGACGACCTCGTTGGCCACGTCGGTGCGGCGGGTCTTGTGGATGAAGGCCAGCGGGGCCCCGCCCAGCTTGGCCGACCAGCGCTCGGCGACCTTGATCCGCCCGGCGTCGGGCGAGACGACGCACAGCTGCTGGTCGCCGTACTTCTCCATCACGTAGTCGGTGAGGATCGGCAGCGCCATGAGGTGGTCGACGGGGCCGTCGAAGTAGCCCTGGATCTGGTCGGCGTGCAGGTCGACGGCGATCAGCCGGTCGGCGCCGGCGGTCTTGAAGAGGTCGGCCATCAGGCGCGCCGAGATCGGCTCGCGGCCGCGGTGCTTCTTGTCCTGGCGGGCGTAGCCGTAGAACGGCATGACCACGGTGATCCGCTTGGCCGAGGCGCGCTTGAGCGCGTCGACCATGATCAGGTGCTCCATGATCCACTCGTTGATCGGCGCGGTGTGGCTCTGCAGCACGAACGCGTCGCAGCCGCGCACCGACTCCTCGTAGCGGACGTAGATCTCCGAGTTGGCGAACTCGTAGGCCGAGGTCGGCACGAGGTCGGTGCCGAGGATCTCGGCCACCTCCGCCGCGAGCTCGGGGTGGGCCCGCCCACTGAAGACCATCAGGTTCTTCTCGGTGGTCTTCTTCATTCCGGTCACGGCGCTGCCTTCGTCTCGCGGGAAGGGGGACGACGAGCAGTCTGGCCCAGACCGGCCCCGCTCCCCAACCCCGGGTCCATCGTGGTCCTCGGGCGTGTGCGACACCTCTCGTTCACCCCGGCGACGCCTCAGGGCCCCTCGGGCCGCGCCGCCTCCGCGGCCTCGGCCTGGGCGGTCCCGGCGCGGCGCTGCCGGGCCCAGCCCTCGATCACGCGCAGCGGCCCGGCGCTGACCGCGAGGGCGCCGGCGGGCACATCGCCGCGCACGACGGTGCCGCCGCCGGTGGCGGCGCCGTCGCCGATGCTCACGGGCGCGACGAAGGTGTTGTTGGAGCCCGTGCGGGCGTGGCGGCCCACGGTGGTGCGGTGCTTGGCCACGCCGTCGTAGTTGGCGAAGATCGTGCCGGCGCCGATGTTGGTGCCCTCGCCGATCTCGGCGTCGCCGACGTAGGACAGGTGGGGCACCTTGGCGCCGTCGCCGAGCACGGCGTTCTTGGTCTCCACGAAGGCCCCCACCTTGGCCTCGAGGCCGAGCCGGCTGCCGGGGCGCAGGTAGGAGAACGGGCCGACCGTGGCGCCGGCCCCGACGACGGCCAGCTCGCCGTGGGTGCGCACGACCCGGGCGCCCGTGCCGACCTCGCAGTCCTTGAGCGTGGTGTCGGGGCCCACCACGGCGTCCTCGGCGACGACCGTGGCGCCCAGCAGCTGGGTGCCCGGGAGGATGGTCACGTCGGGCTCGAGCACCACGTCGGCGTCGATCCACGTGGTCTCGGGGTCCATGACGGTGACGCCCTCGCGCATCCAGCGCTCCACGATGCGCCGGTTCAGCTCGCGGCCCAGGGCGGCCAGCTGCACGCGGTCGTTGGCGCCCTCGGTCTGGCGCACGTCGTCGATGGCGTAGGCACCGACCATCATCCCGCCGTCGCGGGCGATCTGGACCAGGTCGGTGAGGTAGTACTCCCCCTTGGCGTTGTCGTTGCGCAGCCGGGGCAGGGCCTCGACGAGGAAGTCGCCGTCGAAGGCCATGATCCCGGAGTTGATCTCGCCGATCTCGCGCTGCTCCGGGGTGGCGTCCTTCTCCTCGACCACCGCGACCACGTCGCCGAGCGCGTCGCGCACGACGCGGCCGTAGCCGAACGGGTCGGGCACCAGGCCCGAGAGGATGCTCACCGCGCGCTGGGCGGCCTCGTGGTCGGCGGCGAAGCGCCGCAGCGACTCCCCGCTCAGCAGCGGGGTGTCGCCGTAGGCGACCAGCACCGTGCCCTGCGGGCGCGCCTGCGCCGCGACCAGGGCGTCGACCGCGACCCGCACGGCGTGGCCCGTGCCGTGCTGCTCCTCCTGCACCGCCAGCACGGCGGAGGGGTGGATCGAGGTGATGTGGGGCCCGACCTGCTCGCGCTGGTGGCCCACCACCGCCACGACCTGGCGTGGCTCGAGCGCGCCCACCGCGGCCAGGACGTGACCGATCATCGAGCGACCCCCGATGGGGTGCAGGACCTTCATGGTCTTCGACCGCATCCGGGTGCCGCCGCCTGCGGCGAGGACGATGACGGTGACGTCGTTCAACGGTGCCTCCATGCTCCCCGGGTAGGAGTCGAACCTACGTCGCTAGTCCTGATTCAAAGTCAGGCGGGCCCTGCCGGCAGACCAACCGGGGATAGGTGCCACAGGGTAGGGCCCCCGCCGAAGAGCGTCACAACCTGCCGGTCTCGCTACGGTGGCCGGGTGGACCTGCCCGTGATGCCGCCCGTGCGGCCGATGCTCGCCAAGGCCGTCGACGGCGTGCCCGACCCCGCCGCCCAGGGCGGGCTCTCCTTCGAGCCCAAGTGGGACGGCTTCCGCTGCCTGGTCTTCCGCGACGGCGACGAGGTCGAGTTGACCTCGCGCAACACCAAGCCCCTCACCCGCTACTTCCCCGAGGTGGTCGCCGCGGCGCGCGAGCAGCTCCCGCCGCGCTGCGTGCTCGACGGGGAGCTCTTCGTCGCCTCCGGGGGCCGGCTGCAGTTCGAGGTGCTCCAGGAGCGCATCCATCCCGCCGCCTCCCGCGTCGAGCTGCTCTCGACGACCACCCCGGCCTCCTTCGTCGCCTTCGACCTGCTCGCCCTGGGCGAGGAGTCCTACGTCGACCGCCCCTTCCGCGAGCGCCGCGCGGCGCTCGAGCAGGCCCTCGCCGGCCTCGTCGGCGGCGGCGGGCCCTGCCACCTGACCCGCACCACCACCGACCGCGCCGAGGCCCAGGGCTGGTTCGAGCAGTTCGAGGGCGCGGGCCTCGACGGCGTGGTGGCCAAGCCGCTCGGCGCGGCGTACGTCGAGAACGGGCGCACCATGCTCAAGGTGAAGCATGTGCGCACCGCCGACGTGGTGGTGGCGGGCTACCGCGAGCACAAGACCTCCACCCCCGAGGCGCCGCTGCTGGGCAGCCTGCTGCTGGGCCTGTGGCACGAGGGCCGCCTCCAGCACGTCGGGGTCAGCGCCAGCTTCACCGCGGCGCGCCGCGCCGCGCTGGTCGAGGAGCTGCGACCGCTCGTGTGTCCCGTCGAGGAGCACCCGTGGGGCGAGTGGCAGGAGTGGGCGGTCGCCAACCCCGACCGGGTGCCCGGCACCCAGAGCCGCTGGAGCGCCGGCAAGGACCTGTCCTTCACCCCGCTGCGCCCCGAGCGGGTGCTGGAGGTCAAGTACGACCACATGGAGGGCAGCCGCTTCCGCCACACCGCCCACTTCCTGCGCTGGCGCCCCGACCGCGACCCGGCCTCCTGCGGCTACGACCAGCTCGAGGAGCCGGTCGGCTACGACCTCGACAGCGTGCTCCAGGGCTGAGCGGGGACCACTCCCGCGGACCACTAGAGTCGCAGGATGACGCAGACCCCGGGCGGCGCACCCGCCGACGAGACCGTCCACCCCGACTACGACGTCGTGCTGCTCGTCGAGCAGGCGCTCAGCGCCGCCGACGCCGCCCAGGTCAGGTCGCTGCACGAGGCCCTCGAAGAGCCGGTGGTCTACCACGTGCTGCTCCCCGTCGACGACGCCCCGGCCCGGGTGCAGGCGGCCATGGGCTCCCTCGGCGGCGCCGAGCCGCTCGCCTCGCCCGCCGTGGTGCTCGACGAGGACGACCTCGAGGTCGTCGAGCAGGAGGCGCTGGGTCGCAGCGAGCGCGAGCTCGCCGACACCCTGGCCCACCTGCGGGCCTCCGGGGTCACCGTGCACGGCGAGCTGGTCACCGCTCCCCCGGTCGACGCCCTGGCCGCCAAGGTCGCGGCCGTCGACGGCCGCGAGGCCATCATCCTCACCAGCTCCCACGTCGTCGCGGAGTTCTTCCACGTCGACTGGTCCTCCCAGGCCCGCCGCAAGCTGGGGGTGCCGGTGCTGCACCTGCTCGAGCACGAGACCTTTGACGAGCAGGCCGGCGGCGGCGAGGGCGCCACCCTCATCTGAGCCACCCCTCCCCCGCCCGACCCCCGATTTTGTTGCCGAACTGTGGATTTCGCTTGGACGTCCTGTTCGCCCGCCGGCCGTAGTGTTCTTCTTGTCGGAGCGGTCCGGGGGGACCGACACCGACAACCACGATCCGAAGCGACGCAGCACCGCGATTCTGGGGGGAACGCGGTCACGACGCCGAGGTGAACAGGTCCGGGACTCCGGGGGGAGTCCGACAGGTCGCCGGGGGGCGACCAGGACCAAGATCAGAAGACCCGCTCGGCCACCGGCCGAGCGGGTCTCTGTCTTCTCAGGGGCCTGTCTCTCCAGGGGCCTGTCTCTCCAGGGGCCTGTCGTGTCAGGGGAGCACCGCGGCCCGGACCACCATCACGTCGGGCAGGTCGCTGACCACCGGGCGCCACGTCTCGCCGCAGTCGAGCGACCCGAAGACGGTGCCGTTGCGTGCGCCGACGTAGAGCCCGGCGCGCTCGTGGGTGTCGGTGCACATCGCGTCGCGCATCACCGCGACCCAGAAGGGCGCGGGCAGGCCCTGGCCGTGACCGGTCCAGGTCTCCCCCGCGTCGCGCGAGCGCCACACCAGCGCGCGGCCCTGCGGCGGGAAGCGGCCGTCGCCGCCGCCGAGGGGGAAGACGAAGAGCGTGTCGGGGTCGTGGGGGTGCACGACCACGGGGAAGCCGAAGTCGGAGGGCAGCCCGTCGGCGATCGAGGTCCACCGGGTGCCCTCGTCGTCGGAGCGGTAGACCCCGCCGTGGTTCTGCAGGTAGAGCCGATCGGGGCGCGCCGGGTGGCGGGCCACCTTGTGGACGCACTGGCCGAACTCGGGGTACTGCTCGCCCTCGGGCAGGAACTCCGCGCGCAGCCCCTCGTTGGCCGGCACCCACGAGGCGCCGCCGTCGCGGGTGCGGTAGACCCCGCCCGTCGAGATCGCGGCGACCAGGGAGTCGGGGTCCTCGGGGTGCGGCAGCAGGGTGTGGAAGGCCTGGCCGCCGAAGCCGGCCCCCCACCGCTCGCGGTGGGGGTGGTCCCACAGCGCGTCCACGAGCACGAAGCTCTCCCCGCCGTTCTGCGAGCGCCACACCGCCCCCGGCTCGGTGCCGGCCCAGACCACGCCGGGTGCGCTGCCCGCCACCAGCTGCCAGACCCGCTCCACGGCGGCCTCGCGCCGCTCCTCGAACCGCACGCCCCCGTCGGGACCGGCCTGCCAGGTGGCACCCAGGTCGTCAGACCAGGTCACGCGGGGACCCAGCCACATCGAGGAGGCGCCGGCGAGCAGCCGCACCCGGCCCTCACGGGTGTCGACCAGGCAGGAGTAGACCTCGTCGGTCTCGACGTGCGGCCCCGTGAAGCGCCACTCCTCGCGCTCGGCGTCGGAGCGGCCGATCCACAGCCCCTTGCGCGTGCCCACCATCAGGACGGTCTCGGACATGCTCGGATTCCTCTCGTCGACGGGTCGGTCACTACCGTGACCCGGTGAGCGGGCGGAAGTCATCGGTGCGGCGCGTGTCGACCTCGCCCGTGCTGCTCGTCCTGGTGGGCATCGCCTCGGTGCAGCTGGGCGCAGGGGTGGCCAAGAGCCTCTTCGACGAGGTCTCCCCCACCACGCTGGTGTGGCTGCGCCTGGCCTCGAGCCTGCTGATCTTCGCCGCCGTCGTGCGCCCGCGCCTGCGCGGCCACAGCCGCGGCGACTGGCTGGTGGTGCTCGGCTTCGGCCTCGCGCTCGGCACCATGAACTGGGCGATCTACCAGTCCTTCGCGCGGATCCCGCTCGGGATCGCGGTCACCATCGAGTTCGTCGGGCCGCTCAGCCTCGCGCTGCTCGGCTCGCGGCGGGTGCGCGACCTGGCGTGGGTGGGCCTCGCCGCCGCCGGCGTGGCGCTGCTCGGCCTCGACACCGACGGCGTCACCTGGGCGGGCGCCGGGTTCGCGCTGCTGGCCGGCGCCGCGTGGGCGGCGTACATCCTGCTGAGCGCGCAGACCGGACGGCGCTGGGAGGGCGTCGACGGCCTGGTGGTCGCCAGCCTCGTCGCGACCCTGCTGCTCACGCCGTACGTCGTGGGACCGGGGCGCGGCGACCTCGACAGCGCCTGGGTCCTCGCCGTCGGCGCGGCGGTGGGGCTGCTCAGCTCGGTGGTGCCCTACAGCTGCGAGCTCGTGGCGCTGCGCTCGCTGCGCCCGGCCGTCTTCGGGATCCTGATGAGCCTGGAGCCGGCCGCGGCGGCGCTCGCCGGCATCGTGGTGCTCGGCGAGCTGCTGAGCGCACCGCAGTGGCTGGCCATGGCGTGCGTGGTCGTGGCCAGCATCGGCGCCACCCGCAGCGGGCGCCCGCTGCCGGCGCCCGTGCCCGACTGAGGTCTGACACGGTGTCGCGGGCACGGTTCATCCCCCCGACACACGGCCTTGACGTGGTCGTCGCGCCACCGCACTAGGGTCGGGGCCACCGCACCACCCAGGATTCGTCAGCAGGAGCCGCCCATGCGCACCCGGATCCCCCACCAGGTCCTCCAGCCGCTCGCCCGCGCCCGTCGCTGGCCGGTCGAGGCCCAGCAGCGGGCCTGCCGCAACGCGATGGTCGCGAGCACCGCCCTGGCCCGCACCCGCGCCGAGCGCGACGACGTCGAGGAGTTCTTCGCCGCCCGCGCCCGGGCCGCCGAGCCCGACCCCGACGCCCGGCACGCCTGACCGCGCGTCGCACGTCACGCCCCGCGCCGCGCGATCCTGCGGCATGATCGGGTCATGCCGATCTCCCGCGCCCGCACCGGGACCGCCTCCTCGCTGAGCTTCCACGAGGTCCTCTCAGACGACGGGACGCGCCTGCGGGCGTGGACCAACGACCCCGAGGGCGCCTTCCCGGGGCCCACCGTGCTGCTGTGCAACGGCCTGGGCACCAACCCCTGGTCGTGGCCGGCGCTGCTCGAGCCCGACTGCGGCGTGCGGGTCATCTCGTGGAACCACCGCGGCACCGGTGGCTCGGCCCGCCCCGTCGACACCGACCGCGTCGGCATCGAGGAGTTCGTCGAGGACGGGCTGTCGGTGATGGACCACTTCGGCGTGGACCGCGCGGTGCTCATGGGGTGGTCGATGGGCGTCAACACGATGTACGAGCTCGCCTTCCGCCACCCCGAGCGGGTCGCCGGGCTCTTCGCCGTCGCGGGCGTGCCCGGCGACACCTTCGCGACCATGCTCGGCCCGCTGCACCTTCCCCACCCGCTGGCGCGCCTGCTCACCGTCAACGTCTCGCGCGCCATGCGCCTGGCCGGCCCGCTGCTGACCCCGATCTCGACGCGACTGCCGATCGGCGAGAGGGCCGTGGCGCTGCTCAGCCACAGCGGCTTCATGCTGCCGGTGCACGACCTCGAGGCGACCGCGCTCACGGTCAAGGAGTTCCTCACCACCCCGCTGGGCTGGTACTTCCACCTCGCCCTGCGCACCTCCGAGCACGGGCGGGTCTCGCTGCGCAACATCCGCGTGCCCGCCGCCTTCGTCGCCGGCACCTGGGACGTGCTGGCCGGCGCCCGCGACATGGCCAGCGCCGCCGCCCGCATCCCCGGCGCCACCTACACCGAGATCGCCGGCAGCCACTTCCTGCCCCTCGAGCACCCCGACCGGGTCCACACGCTGCTGCGGGAGTTCCTCGCCACCGTCGAGGGCAAGGCACCGCGGCGCTGAGCGGCCACGTGCCGATCTGGCTCCAGGCCGGGGGGTGGGGGCTCGTCGCGGGCGGGGCCCTCGTGCTCGGCGCGGCGATCGCGTGGTTCGTCACCGTGCCCCGCGCCGTGGTGGCCACCGTCATGGCCTTCGGCTCCGGCGTGCTCATCTCGGCGCTGGCCTTCGACCTCGTCGAGGAGGCCGAGGCGGGCGGCGGTCTGGGGGCCACCGTGCTCGGCTTCCTGGGCGGCGCCGCCGTCTACACCCTCGCCAGCGCCGCCCTGGCCCGGCGGGGTGCTCGGCACCGCAAGCGCTCCGGTGACCAGCAGCCCAGCGAGGAGGAGCAGCAGGGCAGCGGTGCGGCCATCGCCGTCGGCGCCCTGCTCGACGGTGTGCCCGAGTCGGTCGTGCTGGGCCTGAGCCTCCTCGGCGGCCAGGGCGTCGGGGTGCCCGTGCTAGCCGCGATCGTCATCTCCAACCTGCCCGAGGGCCTCTCCAGCGCGTCGGGCATGCGCCGCAGCGGGCGCTCCGCGCGCTACGTCTTCGGGGTCTGGGGCGGCATCGCCGTGGCCAGCGGAGTCGCGGGCCTGCTCGGCGCGCTCCTGCTGGGAGGGGCGCCCGCAACGCTGATCGCGGTCATCACCGCGCTGGCCGCCGGGGCCATGCTCGCCATGATCACCGACACGATGATCCCCGAGGCCTTCGAGAGGGCGGGCACGTGGACGGGCGCCGTGGCCACCCTCGGCTTCGTCGTCGCCTTCGTCCTCGACCGCGTCTGACCCGGTCCGGTCAGCCCTGCGGTGCCACCTCGGCAGGGGCGACCCGGCCGGTGACGAGGCTGCGCCGCGCGGCGCGGCGCAGGGTGGTCAGCACGGCGGGACCTAGCACCAGCACGGCGACGACGTTGGTCACCGCCCGCACGGTGTCCCACCCGGCCGTGGAGGTGAGCAGCGTGTAGACCACGAAGGTGTGCAGGTTCTCCAGCACCGGGGCGCCCGGCTCGAAGGCCAGCTGGAGCTCCTGGCCGGGCACGTAGACGCCGGTCAGGAAGGGCCAGCTGGAGAGGTTCATCAGCAGCCCGTAGACGTACGCCGCGACCGCGGCGTAGACCGCCAGCAGCACGAGCTCGCCGCGGCCCGTCACCCGTCGTGGCAGCAGCCCCGCGCCCATGCCCACCCAGGCCGAGCAGATCATCTGGAAGGGCAGCCACGGCCCGACGCCCGCGGTGAGCAGCGCGGAGGCGAAGAGCGAGGTGCAGCCGAGCACGAAGCCGAAGCCCGGCCCGAAGACCCGCCCGGCCAGGATGATGAGGAAGAAGACCAGCTCCACGCCGCCGGTGCCCGGGGAGACCCCCCGCACCACGGCCACCACCGCGCTCAGCACGCCGAGCACCGCCAGCACCCGGGGGTCGAGACCGCCCTCGCTGACCTCGGCGAGCACCACGGCCACCACCACCGGCAGCAGCACCAGGAACACGAACGGCGGGTCGACCCGCTCGCCCGCGGGGGCGTCGAGCAGCAGCGGCCACAGCAGCATGAGCAGCCCGGCGACGCCGGCCACGACCAGGACCGCCGCCGTGCGCCGCGAGACCGGCACCGCGGCGGGCCGCGCCGGCTGCGGGGCGCGCACCCGCGGGGTCGTCGAGGAGCTCACGCCGTCACCGGCTCGCCGGGGCCGGCGGCCAGCGCGGCGACGACCTCGTCGACGCGCAGCCAGGGCGCGCCGAGCACCTTGGTGACCTGCGGGGCGAAGGCGGGCGACTCGGCCACGACCCGGCGCACGGGGCCGGCCGAGACGACCTCGCCCTCGGCCAGGACGACCACGTCGTCGGCGGCCTGGGCCACGAACTCGACGTCGTGGGTGGCCACCAGCACGGCCTGACCGCCCGCGGCGAGGTCGCGCAGCACCCGGGCGAGCACGTGCTTGGCGGCGTAGTCGAGACCGCGGGTGGGCTCGTCGAGCAGCACGACGCGGGGCCGGGCCACCAGCACCACGGCGAGCGCGAGCGCGAGGCGCTGGCCCTCGGAGAGGTCGCGCGGGTGGGAGTCGTCGGGGATGCCGGGCACGAGGCGGTCGAGCAGCGCGCGGCAGTCGCCCGGGGCGCCGTCGACGTCGGCGGCCGCGCACTCCTCGGCCACGGTCTCGAGGTAGAGCAGGTCGGCGGCGGTCTGGGGCAGCATCGCGACGTGCCCGCGGCGCCGGTCGGCCGGCAGCCGGCCGGTGTCGACGCCGTCGACCTCCAGGTCGCCGCCGCGGCGGGCGCGGCTGCCCTGGAGGGTCCACAGCAGGGTCGACTTGCCGGCGCCGTTGCGCCCCATGAGGCCGACCACGCGTCCGCCGAGCAGGGTGAGGTCGACCTCGCGCAGGGCGACGGTCTGGCCGTGGGCCACGGTCACCCCGCGGGCCCGGGCGGCGCGCGCGGCGTCGGGGGCGACCGGGGCCGGCGCGGCCGGCGGCTCCGCGAGGCGCTCGCGCAGCGCCCGCACCCGCCGCCGGGCGTCGCGCACGCTCAGCGGGAGCGGGTCCCAGTCGGCGGCGCGGCCGAGCTCCACGAGCGGGGGCGCGACGGGCGAGGTGGCGAGCAGCTCGGAGGGCTCCCCCACCCGCACCCCACCGTCGCCGGTGAGCAGCACCATCCGGTCGGCGAAGGGCACGACCCGCTCGAGGCGGTGCTCGGCCAGGAGCACCGAGACCCCCAGGTCGTGCACGAGGCGCGTGAGGGTGGCCAGCACCTCCTCGGCCGCCGTGGGGTCGAGGGCGGAGGTGGGCTCGTCGAGCACCAGCAGCCGCGGGTGCATCGTGAGCACCGCGCCGATGGCGACGCGCTGCTGCTGGCCGCCCGAGAGGGTGCGCAGGTCGCGCCCGCGCAGGTCGGCGATGCCGAGCAGGTCGAGGGTCTCCTCGACCCGGCGGCGCATGGTCTCGCCGGGCAGGCCGAGCTGCTCCATGCCGTAGGCCAGCTCCTCCTCGACGGTGTCGGTGACGAAGCCGGCGGCCGGGTCCTGCCCGACGTAGCCGATGGCGTGGGCGCGCTCGCGGGGCGGGTCGTGCACGATCGAGCGGCCCTCGAGCAGCACGTCGCCGGAGAGCACCCCGCCGGAGAAGCGCGGCACCAGGCCGGTCACCACCCCGAGCAGGGTCGACTTGCCCGCGCCGGTCGGGCCCGAGACCAGCACCAGCTCGCCCTCCTCGACCTCCAGGTCGACGCCGTGGAGCACGGGCCGGGCGGCGCCGTCGTAGGCGAAGCCGATGTCGCGCAGCGCGATCACGCCGTCACCACCCGGGGGGCGGTGACCCGCGTCGGCGGGCTCGCCACGGCGCCCAGCAGCGCCACCCCGGCGCCGAGGAGCACCGCCAGGCTCACCGTCGGCACGGCGTCGAGGCGGGGCAGCGCCACCAGCGGCTGGTGGCGCGCGACCCACTGGCCGAGCACGGCCACGACCACGCCCGCGGCGACCACGAGCAGCTCGGGGGTGCGCCAGCGGTCGGGGCGGTAGCGCGAGCGCTCCACGCGCCGGCCGGCGCTGACCGTGCCGAGCACGGCCACCGCGACGCCGAGCAGCAGCATCGGCGTGGCCAGCCAGCGGGGCGCCTCCTGGTCGAGGCCGGCGTAGACGCCGACGCAGACCCCGCACAGGCCGGTGAGCATGAGCGCACCCGTGACCCGGCGACGCGCCGGCGAGGCGTCACCGGAGCGGCCGTAGCCGCGGGTGTCCATGCCGGCGGCCAGGGCCAGGGAGCGCTCGAGCGCGTCCTCCAGCACCGGCACCAGGAAGCGGCGCAGCGACCCCACCCGCCCGGCCGCGGGCGCCGCGCGCAGCGACTGCGCGGCGCGCACCCGCTGCACGCTGTCGGCCAGCTGGGGCAGCACCGAGACCGCGACCACGAGCGCCGTGCCGACCTCGTAGAGCGCCGGGGGCACCGAGCGGAGCAGCCGCTTGGGGTTGGCCAGGGAGTTGGCCGCGCCCACGCAGATGACGATCGTGGCCAGGCGCAGGCCCTCGTAGGCGCCGGCGAGCAGCGACTCCAGCGTCACCGGCCCGAGCAGGACGATGCCGGCCGCGGCCTCGGGCAGCGGCACCGCGGGCAGGTCGAGCAGCACCGTGCCGTTGGACCCGCCGCCGAAGACGACCCGGAACACCACGCGGATGACCACGATGGCGACGCCGAGCCACACGTAGAGCCGGAACGACGCCCCCCACGGCTGGTCGGAGCGGCGCAGGCCCACCGCCAGGGCCGCGACCCCCACGAGCAGCAGCAGGCTGAGCGGGTTGGTGGTGGCCGAGGCCGCCACGGCGAGACCGATCGCCCACAGCCACCAGGCCACGGGATGGAGGTCGCGCGCGAGACGGCCGCGGCTCACGCCTGCGGCCCCCCGGCGGAGCGGCGGCGTACGGCGAGCACGACACCGGCCACGGCCAGCAGCCCGGCCACGGCGCTCAGCCCCACCCACGCGGGCAGGCCGTCCGCGTCGGCGGCCGCATCGGCGTCGTCGGCGGAGTCGGCGGCGGCGTCGGCCAGCACCTCGGCGCCCGAGGGCTCGGCCGAGCCGCTCGCCGAGGGGCTCGGCGACGCGGAGGCGTCGTCGCGCTCGCCCCGCCCGCCGCGACTCTCGCGCCCGGGACGGTCCTCGTCGCGGGCGCGCTCGTCGGGGCGCCGGTCGCCCGATCGCGCGGAGCGGTCGGACCCGGCCGCGCCGGTCGTCTCGGACGGGCCATCGGGGTCGGCCGTGGCGCTCGGCGCCGGGGTGGCCGCGGGCGCTGAGGGCGCGGGGCCACCCGCGCCGCCGTCGGCCGAGCCGCCGCCGGAGCCCCCGGAGCCGCTCCCGCCGGAGCCGGCGCCGCCTCCGGAGCCACCCGCGGGCTCGTCGTACCGGGCCGGGGCGACACCGGGCTGGTCGCTGCCGCTGCCGTCGACCCACGCGAAGGCGACCGAGCCGCCCTCGGGCACGGTGAGGCCGGAGACGCCGCGGGTCGCGTAGGTCCACGAGCCCGACGTGCCGTCGGAGACCCACAGCGACCAGTAGGCGGTGGCCGGCGGGGTGCGCTGGCAGGTCTGCTCGGCGGGCTTGCCCTGCACGGTGCAGACGAAGTCGCCCTGGCCGGCGACGTAGGCCAGGTCGACGCCGGCGGCCTCGAAGACCTCCTGGGCCGAGTCGCCCCCGCCCCCGGGCACGCAGAGCTGGGCGATGCCGCCGCCGAGCTCCTTGAAGTCGACGACGGCGCTGGCGCCCTCGCCGCCGGTGCACGACGCGGCCGAGGCCGGGGCCGGCACCAGCGCGGGGCCCGTCGCCACCGCCGTCAGGACGGCGGCGGCGACGGCACGCAGGACGGTGTGGGCGCGCACGGTCAGCGCACGACCCGGACGGTGGCCTCGCCCGTGCGGTCGGCGAACTGACCCTTCGCCCGGAGCGTCGCGAGTCCCAGCGCCCCGCTGACGCGCACCTCGGTGACGACGCGGCCCTCCTCGTCGGCGCGGGCCACGCTCTTGGAGCCGCGGAACGTCACCACGGTGCGCTCCCCGGGCACGAGACCGGAGACGGTCACGACGTGGGACCCACCCCGCTCGGCGCGCCGGGCGGTGTCGACGCCGAGGGTCTTGGGGCCGAGCACACGCACGTCGACGGAGCCGACGACGCCGCTCTCGCCCCGCACCTCGTAGGTGGCGGTGCCGGCGCGCTCGGGGCTGACGGTGAGGCCGACCGAGCCGTCGCGACCGGCGGTGGCGCCCGCGGTCTCGCCGCGGCCGGCGCCACTGCCGGTGAGGCAGAGCTTGGCGCCCGGGGCCAGCCCGGTGACCTCCACGGTGAGGGCGCGGCCCTTGCGGGCGAGGTCCTTCGCGGCGACGGCGTCCTCGCCGGTGTCGGTGGAGGAGGCCAGCGCGGGCGCGGCCTGGGCGGTGGCGCGCAGGAACTGGCCGCGGTCGGCGGGGCGGACGCCGTCGGTGCGGGCGCCCTTCAGGGCCGTGTCGTCGTAGGCCACGGCGCCGAGGTCGGCGTCGTCGAAGCGGTTGCAGTCGCCGACGCCGGCGACCTGGCGAGCCCGCAGCCAGGCCGCGGCGTCGGCGGCGGCGCCGGCGCTGGCCGCGCCCACGCCGAGGTCGGCGAGGTCGCCGAGGGCCCAGCCGGCCAGGCCGGTGCTGTTGGCGTTGCCGGGGAAGGCGGTGGCGTCGGTGCCGGAGTCGAAGGAGCCGTTGGCGTTCTGGAAGCCCGCCAGCCAGGCGGCGGCGTCGGCCAGCGCGGCGTCGACCTCGGCGTCACCCGCCTGGGGCAGCAGCGACAGCACCGCCTGCGCGGTGGCGTCGACGCTGGCGTCGGCCCCGCTCCCGCAGGCCTGGTCGGTCGCGGTGGCCGGCGCGAAGTCCTGGCGGAAGAAGCCGGCCCCGCACTGCTGGAGCAGCAGGAAGTCGGTGGCGGCGTCGGCCTCGTCGCTGCCCGCGGCCTGGAGGCCGCGCACGGCGAAGGCCTGGCCCAGCGTGTTGGCGAAGTCGCCGGTCGGGTCGGGCTCGCCGTCCTTCGTGGCGACGTCGGCGATGCGCCCGGCGGTGGCACCGGTGTCGGCGGTCTGGGCCTCCAGCGCGCCGACGAGGTCGATCTGCTCGACGGTGGCCGGGTCGACGCCCGCGGCCTGGAGGCCCACGAGGGCCTTGGCCACGGCGCCGGCCGCGCGCCCGGCGTACTGGGCGCCGTCGAAGGGGTAGGCGTAGTCGGTGTAGACCGTGGGGTCCTCGGCGACGGCCGCGGCGATCGCGTCGACGGTGGCGTCCTGCCCGCCGACGGCGGCCAGCGCGAGCTCGGCGTCGATGGACAGGCCGTAGTCGGTGAACGGCGCGCCGAAGCTGCGGTAGGTCAGCAGCCCGTCGTCGACCTGGCCCGCCAGCCAGTCGCCGGCGCTCTGCGCGGCGACGGGGTCGAGGTCGCCGGCGGCGGCCTGGGCCGGGGTGGTGAGGCCGGGCACCGCCAGCAGGGCCAGGGACAGGACGGGGGCGGCGGCGAGGGCGCTCGCGCGGCGCAGGGGGTGACGCATGGGGTTTCCTTCCCGCTGCGCACGGCGGGAGGCGCCCCGGCTGATCCGGGGCGGGCCACCCGCCGTGTTCCTCGACAGCGAATGATCAGGACGCGTCGCAGCGGGTGCTCCGGCTCGCCGCCCCGGGAGGACCCGGCACGGCCTACGGTTGCGGGTCAGCGCCGGACTCCGACCGGCTTCCCCCACGTGCGGGCGTGATGAGTGGTGCGGGGGCAGCGTAACCCGGGTCCGCCCCCGCCGCCGCCTCAGGACAGCTTCTCGAGCACGAGCTCCTTGACCCGTGCGGCGTCGGCCTGGCCGCGCATCTCCTTCATCACGGCACCGATGAGCGCACCGGCCGCGGCGACCTTGCCGTCGCGGATCTTGTCGGCGATGGCGGGGTTCTCGGCGATGGCCTTGTCGACCGCGGCCGACAGGGCGCCCTCGTCGGAGACCACGGCCAGGCCTCGGGCCGCGACGACCTCGTCGGGGGTGCCCTCGCCGGCCAGCAGCCCGTCGAAGACCTGGCGGGCCAGCTTGTCGGTCAGCTCGCCGGCGTCGACCATGGCCTGCACGCGTGCGACGTGCTGCGGGGTGACGCCGAGGGCGCCGATCTCGACGCCGGAGTCGTTGGCGCGCCGCGCCATCTCGCCCAGCCACCACTTGCGCGCGGCCTGGGGCGCGGCGCCGGCGGCGATGGTCTCCTCGACCAGGCCGAGGGCGCCCGCGCCCACGGTGTCACGCATCTCCAGGTCGGTGAAGCCCCACGACTCCTGCAGCCGGGCCAGGCGGGCGCGGGGGTTCTCCGGCATGGTGCCGCGCAGCTGCTCCACCCACTCGCGCGACGGTGCCACCGGCACCAGGTCGGGCTCGGGGAAGTAGCGGTAGTCCTCGGCGTCGGACTTCTCGCGACCCGACGTCGTCACGCCGGTGTCCTCGTGCCAGTGGCGCGTCTCCTGCAGGATGGAGCGGCCCTCCCCCAGCACGGCGGCGTGGCGCTGCATCTCGTAGCGCACCGCACGCTCGACCGAGCGCAGCGAGTTGACGTTCTTGGTCTCGGTGCGGGTGCCGAGCGCACCGGAGCCCTTCGGGGCCAGGGAGAGGTTCACGTCGGCGCGGATCGAGCCCTGGTCCATGCGGGCGTCGGAGACACCGAGGGCGACGATCAGCTCGCGCAGCTGCGCGACGTAGGCCTTGGCGACCTCGGGGGCCTGCGCACCGAGCCCGGTGATGGGCTTGGTGACGATCTCGATGAGCGGGATCCCGGCGCGGTTGTAGTCGACCAGCGAGTAGTCGGCGCCGTGGATGCGGCCGGTGGAGCCGCCGACGTGCAGCGACTTGCCGGTGTCCTCCTCCATGTGGGCGCGCTCGATCTCCACGCGCACCGTCTCCGTGCCGCCGTCGGCGGTCGGCACCAGGACGTCCATCCAGCCCTCGAACGCGATCGGCTCGTCGTACTGGCTGGTCTGGAAGTTCTTCGGCATGTCGGGGTAGAAGTAGTTCTTCCGCGCGAAGCGGCACCACTCGGCGATGTCGCAGTTGAGCGCGAGGCCGATGCGGATCGCCGACTCCACCGCCTTGGCGTTGACCACCGGCATGGCGCCCGGCAGGCCCAGGCAGGTCGGGCAGACCTGGGTGTTGGGCTCGGCTCCGAACTCGGTGGGGCAGCCGCAGAACATCTTGGTCGCGGTGTTGAGCTCGACGTGGACCTCCAGGCCCATCGCCGGGTCGTAGGCGGCGAGGACCTCGTCGTAGTCGACGAGGACGTCGCCGGTGGTGGAGGTGCTCATGCGGAGGCTCCGTTCGCGTCGGTCGGGCCGGCCTGGGCGGCCAGGGCGGGCGCGCGGTCGAGCAGCGGGCCGCCCCACCGCTCGTGGAGGGCGGCCTCGAGGGCCGCGCCCACGCGGTACATCCGGTCGTCGGCCAGGGCCGGCGCCAGGATCTGGAAGCCGGCCGGCAGGCCGTCCTCGTCGGCCAGGCCGCTGGGCAGCGACATGCCGGGCACGCCGGCCAGGTTGGCCGGGATGGTGGCGAGGTCGTTGAGGTACATCGCCAGCGGGTCGTCGAGCTTCTCCCCCAGCTTGAAGGCCGTGGTCGGCGCGGTCGGTGAGACCAGGACGTCGACCTTCTCGAACGCGGCGGCGAAGTCGCGGGCGATGAGCGTGCGCACCCGCTGCGCCGTGCCGTAGTAGGCGTCGTAGTAGCCGCTCGACAGGGCGTAGGTGCCGAGGATGATGCGGCGCTTGACCTCGTCGCCGAAGCCGGCGTCGCGGGTGGCCCGCATGACCTGCTCGGCGCTCGGCGAGTCGACGCCCTCGGGCAGCACCCGCAGGCCGTAGCGCATCGCGTCGAACTTGGCGAGGTTGGAGGAGGCCTCGCACGGCATGATCAGGTAGTAGGTCGCCAGGGCGTGCACGAAGGTCGGGCACGACACCTCGACGACCTCGGCCCCCGCCTTGACCAGCAGCTCCAGCGACTCCTCGAAGCGCGCCTGCACCCCGGCCTGGTAGCCCTCGCCGGAGAGCTCGCTGATCACGCCGACGCGCACGCCGGAGAGGTCGCCCTCGGCGCCGCGGCGGGCGGCGTCGACGAGCGACGGCAGCGGCTGGTCGACCGAGGTGGAGTCGAGCGGGTCGTGCCCGCCCACCAGCTCGTGCAGCAGCGCGGAGTCGAGGACCGTGCGCGTGACCGGGCCGACCTGGTCGAGGGAGTTGGCCATGGCCACGAGGCCGTAGCGCGAGACCCCGCCGTAGGTCGGCTTGACGCCCACGGTGCCGGTGACGGCGCCGGGCTGGCGGATCGAGCCACCGGTGTCCGTGCCGAGGGCCAGCGGAGCCTCGAAGGCGGCCAGGGCCGCGGCCGAGCCGCCGCCGGACCCGCCGGGGATGCGCTCGAGGTCCCACGGGTTGCGGGTCGGGCCGTAGGCGGAGTGCTCGGTGGAGGAGCCCATCGCGAACTCGTCCATGTTGGTCTTGCCCAGGATCGGCAGACCGGCGGCCCGGAGCCGGGCGACCACCGTGGCGTCGTAGGGCGGGACCCAGCCCTCGAGGATCTTCGAGCCGCACGTCGTGGGCAGCCCCCGGGTGGCCAGGACGTCCTTGACCGCGATCGGCACGCCGTCGAGCGCCGAGGCCGGCGACCCCGCCGCGCGACGCTCGTCGGAGGCGGCGGCCGCCGCCAGCGCACCCTCGGCGTCGACGTGGAGGAAGGCGTGCACGCCGGCGTCGGGTCCGCCGTCGACCGCGGCGATGCGGTCGAGGTGGGCCTGGGTCAGCGCGACGGAGGTGGTCGTGCCCGCGGCGAGGTCGGCGGCCAGGTCGGCGGCCGTGCGGCGGGTCGGGTCGGCGCTCACTGCTCGTCCCCGAGGATGCGCGGCACCATGAAGCGCTGCTGCTCCGACTCGGGGGCGCCGGCCAGCGCGGCCTCGGCGCCCAGCCCGGGCACCACGACGTCCTCGCGGAAGACGTTGGTGAGCGGGAGCGCGTGGGAGGTCGGGGGCACGTCGTCACCGGCCACGCCGCTGATCGAGGCGACCGACTCCAGGATCACCGACAGCTGCGGGGCGAGGTGGTCGAGCTCGGCGTCGGACAGGTCGATCCGGGCGAGGTTCGCCAGGTGCTCGACCTCGTCTCGGGTTATCTCAGGCATGGCGCTCATCCTAGGGCCGTCGCCCCGGGTCACCCGCAGGGACCTTGTGGGGCGCCGGGCGATGGCTACCGTGGAAGTTGAACGGTCAACCGACTCGCGATCCCACGGAGGTACCACCCGTGCCCAGCAAGCTCTCGATCATCTACTACTCCGGCTTCGGCAGCACCCACGCCATGGCCGAGCGCCTGGCCCAGACCGCCGAGGGACTCGGCGCCGAGGTCCGGCTGCGCCACGTCGCCGAGACCGCGCCCCGCGAGGCCGTCGAGTCGGTCGACGCCTGGAAGCAGCACGTGGAGGAGCAGGCGAGCAAGCCCACCGCCAGCCCCGACGACCTCGACTGGGCCGACGCCGTCCTCTTCGGCTCGCCCACCCGCTACGGCCACGTCACCAGCCAGCTCCAGTCCTTCATCGACACCCTCGGCCCGCTGTGGGGCCAGGGCAAGCTGGCCGACAAGGTCTACGCCGCCTTCACCTCCAGCCAGACCCTCCACGGCGGCCAGGAGACGACGCTCGAGGCCATGCACACGACCTTCGCCCACTTCGGCGGCATCATCGTGCCTCCGGGCTACACCGACCCGGTGAAGTTCGCCGACGGCAACCCCTACGGCGTCGGCAAGGTCACCGGCCAGACCAGCGAGCTCGACGACACCGACCGCAGCGCGCTCGACCACCTGGTCACCCGCGTGCTCTCGGTCAGCGACAAGCTCAACGCCTGAGCCTGCGCTCCACCCGCTCGCGAGCGCCGTCCCACAGCCGTGGGGCGGCGCTCGCTGCGTGTCGGGGCATCTGCCCCAGTGCGGTCGGCCAGTGCGGTCGGCCAGTGCGGTCGGCCAGTGCGGTCAGTCGTCGGCGTCGGTGAGTGGCGGGAGCCGGCACCGTCTGCGGCCCTCGACCGGTCGTGTGCCGCCACTCCTCGGGCGGGCCGGCCGGGGACGGGACGTAGCCCCGCGTGGCGGGGCCGGTGCTGGCGTCGCTCGCGGGGACCGACCGTGCGAAAAGTGGCGGGAGACGACACCTGCAGCGGCCGTCGAGTCGTCGTACGCCGCCACTTCTCGGCGGGCGGGCCGGCGACGCGAGGCGCCCCCGGCGTGGCCCGCCGGTGCTGGCGTCGCTCGCAGGGAGCGACCGTGCGGTGAGTGGCGGGAGACGACACCTGCAGCGGCCGTCGAATCGTCGTACGCCGCCACTCTCGGGCGGGCAGGCCGGCGACGCGAGGCGCCCCCGGCGTGGCCGGCCGGTGCTGGCGTCGCTCGCGGGGACCGACCGTGCGAAAAGTGGCGGGAGACCACACCTGCAGCGACCGTCGAGTCGTCGTACGCCGCCACTTCTCGGGCGGGCGGGCGGGGACGCGAGGCGCTTCGCCCGCGTGGCGGGTCCGAGCGGGTCCTCGTGCGGGTGTCGGTGGTGTCCACACGATCGCTGGCGTGGCTCCTGAGGAGCGAGCGCAGCGAGCGTCTCGAAGGCCTCCCGCCTCGACCACCACGTGGCGCCGTGGTTTCGAGACGGTCGCTGGCGCTCCCTCCTCAACCACCGGGGGGCTGGCGCTCCCTCCTCAACCACCGGGGAAGGTGGCGCTCCCTCCTCAACCCCCCCGGGGGGGGTGGCGCTCCCTCCTCAACCACCGGGGGGGGCTGGCGGTCCCTCCTCGACCACCCGGGACTCGGCGCCGGAGCACCGGCCTCCGGGGCTCAGCCAGCGTCGTCGCCGGCATCCGCAGGAGCCTGGGACGTCGCGTCCTGGTCGTCGGCCGGGGGTGGCGGTCCCTCGGCGAGCAGGCGGGCGAAGCCCTCCTCGTCGAGGACGGGGAGGCCGAGCTGCTCGGCCTTGTCGGCCTTGGAGCCGGCGTTGGCGCCGACGACGACGAAGTCGGTCTTCTTCGACACCGACCCGGCGGCCTTGCCGCCGCGCGAGAGGATCGCCTCCTTGGCCGAGTCGCGGCTGTAGCCCTCCAGCGACCCGGTGACGACCACGGTGAGCCCCTCGAGGGTGCGGGGCACGGACTCGTCGCGCTCGTCGGCCATGCTCACGCCGGCCTGTTCCCAGCGGTCGACGATGGCGGCGTGCCACGGCACCTCGAACCACTCGATGACGGCCTCCGCGATGGTGGGCCCCACCCCCTCGGCCGCGGCGAGCTGCTCCTCGGTGGCGGCGCGCAGCGCGGCCATCGAGCCGAACTCCTGGGCCAGCGCCCGTGCGGCGGTCGGGCCGACGTGGCGGATCGAGAGGGCCACCAGCACCCGCCACAGCGGGACCTGCTTGCGCTCGCCGAGGTGGGCCAGCAGCCGCTGGCCGTTGGCCGACAGCACCCGCTCGCCCTCCTCGCCCTTCTTCGCCGCGCGCGTGAACAGGTCGGTGCGCAGCAGGTCGTCGGGCCCGAGGGAGAACACGTCGCCCTCGTTGGCGATCACCCCGGCGTCGAGCAGCGCGGAGGCCGCCTCGTAGCCGAGCCCCTCGATGTCGAAGGCGCCACGGCCCGCGACGTGGAAGACCCGCTCGCGCACCTGCGCCGGGCAGTGCTCGTGGTTGGGGCAGCGCAGGTCCTTGTCGCCCTCCTTCTGCTCCGCCAGCGGGGTCTCGCAGGCGGGGCAGTGCGTGGGCATGACCCACTCCGCCAGACCCTCGGGCCGCAGCGCGAGCACGGGCCCGAGGATCTCGGGGATGACGTCGCCGGCCTTGCGCAGGATGACGGTGTCGCCGGGTCGCACGTCCTTGCGGCGCACCTCGTGGGCGTTGTGGAGGGTGGCGTTCTCGACCGTCGAGCCGGCCACCCGGGTCGGCACCATCACGCCGTACGGCGTGGCGCGCCCGGTGCGGCCGACGTTGACCCGGATGTCGAGCAGCTCGGCGTTGACCTCCTCCGGGGGGTACTTGAACGCGATGGCCCACCGCGGCGCCCGGCTGGTCGAGCCGAGGCGTCGCTGCAGCGAGACGTCGTCGACCTTGACCACGACCCCGTCGATCTCGTGCTCGACGTCGTGGCGGTGCTCGCCGTGGTGCTCGATGAAGGCGCGGACCTCGGCGAGCCCGGGCAGCACCCGCACCCGCGGGCTGGTCGGCAGCCCCCAGGCGGCGAGCGCGTCGTAGGCCTGCGACTGCGAGGCCGGCTCGAAGCCGCGCCGCGCGCCGATGCCGTGGCAGACCATGCCGAGCGCCCGGGTGGCGGTGACCCGCGGGTCCTTCTGGCGCAGCGACCCCGCGGCGGCGTTGCGCGGGTTGGCGAAGACCGGCTTGCCCGCGTCGGTCATCGCGGCGTTGAGCCGCTCGAAGGCCGCGGTGGGCAGGAACACCTCGCCACGGACCTCGACGAGCTCGGGCACCGCGAACCCCTCGGCGGCGACCAGGCGGTGCGGGATGGAGTCGATGGTCTTCACGTTGGGGGTGACGTCCTCCCCCGTGCTGCCGTCGCCGCGGGTCAGCGCCCTGACCAGGCGGCCCTGCTCGTAGAGCAGGTTGATGGCCAGCCCGTCGACCTTCAGCTCGCACAGCAGCGCCGGGTCGTCGACGCCGTCGCGGGCCAGACGGGCGTGCCAGGCCTCGAGCTCGTCGTAGGAGAAGGCGTTGTCGAGGCTCTCCATGCGTTGGAGGTGGTCGACGGCGGTGAACTCGGTGCTGACCGCGCCGCCCACCCGCTGCGTGGGCGAGTCGGGGGTGCGCAGCTCGGGGAACTGCTCCTCCAGCTCCTCCAGCCGGCGCATCCGGGAGTCGAAGGCGGCGTCGTCGAGGGTCGGCGAGTCGAGCACGTAGTAGCGCCAGCGGGCGTCCTCGACCTCCTCGCTGAGCCGGCGGTGCTCGTCGCGGGCGTCGTCGCTCACGGGGACAGGCTCGGTCATGGGAGCCATCCTGCCGGGTCGCGCCGACAGCGGCGCACCCCCTTCCGGTCCGGGGTGCTCCGGGCCCATCCACCCCCCGCCGCGGCACCGAAGAAGCACCGTGACCACCCCGCACGCCGAGCGCCCCGCGCCCTCGCTGACCCGGCTCGACGTCGAGGGCGCTCCCCGGGCGCTCGTGCTGATGCTCCACGGCGGCAAGCCCACCTCGCAGCAGGTGGTCGACGGTCGCAGCGCGTCGTGGCGCCGCGTGGCGGCCCTGCAGCGGGCCATCACCCCCGCCCTGCACGAGGCCGGCGCCTCGACCTGGCTGCTGCGCTACCGCGCCCGCGGGTGGAACCTCGACGGCGCGGGCGCCATCGCCGACGCCCGGTGGGCCCTCGCCCAGGCCCGCGCCGAGCTCCCCGACACCCCCGTCGTGCTGCTCGGTCACTCCATGGGCGCGCGCACCGCCGTGCACGTCGCCGACGACGACCGGGTCGCCGGCGTGGTCGCGCTCGCGCCGTGGCTCCCGCCCGACGAGCCCGTGCGCGCCCTCACCGGCCGGCACCTGCTCGCCGCCCACGGCCGCAGCGACAAGATCACCTCGGCGCGCCAGACCGCGGCGTACGTCGAGCGCGCGGCCCACGTCGCGGCGTCGGCCCGCCTCGTCGACATGGGCCGCGTGGGGCACTACATGTTCCGCCGCGTCGAGGACTGGAACCGCGTGGCCACCGAGGGCGTGCTCGACCTCCTCCCGCACGAGCCCCAGCGCCGGGCCGACCGGCCCGAGCACCGCCGCGCCGACTGAGCGCGCACCCCGCCCCTCCCCCCCGCGGGACGCCGGACCGACATCCGCGCGTTGGCGCGGGAACACCTGAGCGTGCCATGCTGTTCGGGATGGAACGGAACCGTTTCGTTTCATCCAGGTACACGGACCGCACGACCAGACGTGGAGCAGCCATGACCCCCGCCGAGACCCGCCCGCGCGTCGAGGGAGACCGCGAGCAGGAGATCCTCGACGCCACCCTCGAGCTGCTGAGCGAGGTCGGCTACGACCGCCTCACCATGGACGCCGTCGCCACCCGGGCCAAGGCGTCGAAGGCGACGCTCTACCGCCGCTGGGGCGGGGGCAAGGTGGCCCTGGTCATCGACGCCCTCAAGGCGGCCAAGCAGCAGCCCGACCTGCCCGACACCGGGAGCCTGCGCGAGGACCTGCGGGCCACCTTCTGCGGCATGGGCGGCCTGACCGACGGCGAGACGGTCTCGCACTTCACCAGCATCCTCACCGCGATCAGCGTCGATCCGGAGTTCGCCACCGCCTTCCGCCGCGACGTGCTCGAGGCCAAGATCGCCGGCTCCCGCACCATCTGGGAGCGGGCCCGCGCCCGGGGCGAGCTGCGCGAGGACATCGACCTCGAGCTCATCGAGCCGGCCCTGGCCGGCATCGTCATGCACCGCGTCTTCCTGCTCGGCCGAGCGCCCGACGCAGACACCATCACGCGGGTGATCGACCAGATCATCCTCCCCGCGGCGACCCGCCGACCCTGACCGGGCCCGCCCGCTCCACCACGTCTCCACCACGTCTCGACCAGACCAAGGACATCCCATGACCGACACCGCACCGCCCGACCAGCAGGCAGGGGCGCACGAGCCGCGCCAGCTCCGCCTCGGCTGGGCCCTCGTCGTGATCTCGATCGCGCAGCTGATGGTCGTGCTCGACGCCACCATCGCCAACATCGCGCTGCCCTTCATCGGCGCCGACCTCGACATCGACCAGGCCAACCTCACCTGGATCGTCACCGGCTACGCCCTGGCCTTCGGCGGCCTGCTGCTCCTCGGCGGCCGCCTCGGCGACCTCTACGGCCGCCGCCGCGTCTTCATGATCGGCCTGGTCGTCTTCGCGGTCGCCTCGCTGCTCGGCGGCATCGCCACCAACGAGCCGCTGCTGCTCGCGGCCCGTGGCCTCCAGGGCCTCGGCGCGGCGCTCGCCTCGCCCGCCGCCCTGGCGCTCATCACCACGACCTTCCCGGCCGGCCCCGCGCGCAACCGCGCCTTCGCCGTCTACGCCGCCATGTCGGGCGCCGGCGCGGCCGTGGGCCTCATCCTCGGCGGCTGGCTCACCGGCATCTCGCCGCAGCTGCTCGGCGTCGACGTCGACGGCTGGCGCCTCACCTTCCTCATCAACGTCCCGATCGGCCTGGTGGCCGCCGCCCTCGCCCCGCGCTTCCTCAACGAGTCCGAGGGCACCGAGGGCCAGCTCGACGTGCCCGGTGCCGTCACCGGCACCCTGGGTCTGCTCGGCCTGGTCTACGGCCTGACCCGCGCCGGCGAGGAGGCCCACGGCTGGGGCGACACCTGGACCATCGCCTCGCTGGTCGCCGGCGTCGCGCTGCTGGTGGCCTTCGCCTTCGTGGAGTCGCGCGCGGCGCACCCGCTGCTGCCGATCCGCATCTTCCAGAACCGGACCCGTGCGGCCAGCTTCCTGGTGATGATGCTCGTGCCGGCCGCGATGTTCGCGATGTTCTTCTTCCTCAGCCTCTTCATCCAGCAGGTCGTGGGCTACAGCCCGCTGCACACCGGTTTCGCGTTCCTGCCGTTCTCGGTGGGCATCGTGATCGGCGCAGGCCTGTCGTCGAACCTCGTCAACCGCATCGACCCGCGCTTCATCGCGGGCACCGGCACGCTGCTCGCCGCGATCGCGCTCTTCGGCTTCTCGCGGCTCTCGGTCGACGAGTCGAGCGCCAACCTGCTCCAGGCCGTGATGCCGGGCGGCCAGCCCGTGGGCGAGGACCTGAACTACTGGGCCTCGATCTTCCCCTTCATCGTGCTGATGAGCTTCGGCATGGGCATGGTCTTCGTGCCGCTGACCCTCACCGCCGTGCACCACGTGCGCGCCGAGGACAGCGGCATCGGCTCGGGCGTGCTCAACACCATGCAGCAGGTCGGCGGCGCCCTCGGCCTCGCCGTGCTCGCCACCGTGTCGCTGCACTTCGCCAGCGGCCGGGGCGAGGAGCTCTCCCCCGACCTGCTCGCGGCCGCGCAGCAGCAGGGCCTCAGCGGCGACCAGATCCCGCAGGTCGTCGGCGCCGCCACGCAGCTCGGCTCCTTCACCGACGGCGCGACCGCGGCCTTCCTCGTCGGCTCGGCGATGATCCTGGTCGGCTCGCTCATCGTGTGGCTCTTCCTCGACGTCAAGCACGAGGAGCTCGCCACCGACGGCCCCGAGGGCGCCCCGGTGCACATGGGCTGACGCCCGCACCCCACCGCTCGACGCCACGGGCCCGGTCACCTCGGTGACCGGGCCCGTGGCGTCGGTGCCCGTGCGCCCCAGGTGCGGCGGCCCGGGTACGGCGGAGCCCTCAGCTCAGGCGGCGCGCGGTGTTGCTCGACAGGGCCAGCGCGCGGCGCGACCACGCGACGTCGGCGCCGGCGAGGCCGCAGGCCGGGCTGACCAGCAGCTGCCCGGAGACGGTGCCGGGGTCGATCCCCAGCATGTCGAGCCAGCGCTCGACCCGCTCGACGAGCGCCCTCTCCCCCGCCTCGGGCCCGGCGGCGGCCGTGGTCGGCACGACCCCGAGCACGACGCTGTCGCCGGCCTCGAGCGCCTCGCCGAGGGCGTCGTGGTCGGCGGCGGTCATCAGCGACAGGTCGACGGCGAGGCCGCGGGCCCCGGCGCCGCGCAGGAGTCCGAGAGGTGTGCCGGCGGCGCAGGTGTGCACCCACGCCTCGCCGCCCGCCTCGGTCGCGGCCCCGAGCACCCAGCCGAGGGCGTCGGAGGCCTCGGGCGGGTGCACGGTGCGGTGGCGGCCGAAGCCAGAGGCGGTGGGCACCCGGGCGTCGAGCACCGCGGCCAGCGCGGGCTCGTCGACCTGCACGACGAGCCGGGTGACGTCGGGCAGGCGCCGCCGCACGTCGCGCACGTGGTCGCGCACGCCCTCGGCCAGCGCCTGGGCCAGCTCGCGGCGCGCACCGGCGTCGGCCAGCAGCTTGTCGCCGCGGGGACGCTCCACGGTCGCGGCCAGGGTCCACGGCCCGGCCACCTGGATCTTGAAGGCGCCCGTCAGGCCCTGGGCCTGCTCCTCCAGCACGTCGAGGTCCTGGGCGAGCAGGCTGCGGGCGCGCCGGTGGTCGACCCCGGCGCCGCCGCCGGTCAGGCGCCAGCCGGCGGGCTGGAGGTCGGCCCCCAGCTCGGCCAGCACCGCGAGGCCGCGCCCGGTCATCGAGGCGGTGGCGCCGCGGCCGGGCAGCTCCACGAGGTGGGGCAGGTCGGGGAGGCTGTCGAGCACGGTGCGCGTCGCCTCGGCGACGGCGGCGGCGTCGTCGCCGGGCATCGAGCCGATGCCGGTGGCGGCGGTCATGCGGCGACCCGGGTCGTGGCGGTGATGGTGGCCGAGCCGACGACGCGGGTGCCGTCGTAGAAGACCGCGGCCTGGCCGGGGGCGATGCCGGAGGCGTGGTCGAGCAGCTCGACGCGCACCCGGTCGCCGTCGTGCACCTCGACCCGGGCGCGGTGCTCGGCGCCGTGGGCGCGCAGCTGCACGGTGACCTCGGGGCCCTCCAGCACCCGCGGCACGGTGCCGCACCAGCGGGGGCGGTCGGCCTCCAGGGCGCTCACCGCGAGCCGCTCGCGCGGCCCGACTCGCACCGTGCCCTCCACCGGCTCGATGTCGAGCACGAAGCGCGGCCGCCCGTCGGGGGCGGGCACCCCGAGCCGCAGTCCCTTGCGCTGGCCGATGGTGAAGCCGACCGTGCCGTCGTGGCGGCCCAGCTCCTCCCCCGTGGCGTCGTCGACGATGGCGCCGCCGTGGTTGGGCGCGCGGTCGCCGAGCTTCTCGCGCAGCCAGCCGGCGTTGTCGCCGTCGGCGACGAAGCAGATGTCGTGGCTGTCGGGCTTGTCGGCCACGAGCAGACCGCGTCGCTCCGCCTCGGCGCGCACCGCGGGCTTGGGGGTGTCGCCGAGGGGGAAGAGGGAGTGGGCCAGCTGCTGCTGGTCGAGCACCCCGAGCACGTAGGACTGGTCCTTGCCGGCGTCGGCGGCGCGGTGCATCTCCACCAGCCCGTCGGTGCCCGTGCGCAGCTGCGCGTAGTGGCCGGTGGCGACGGCGTCGAAGCCCAGCGCGAGGGCCCGGTCGAGCACGGCGGCGAACTTGATCCGCTCGTTGCACCGCAGGCACGGGTTGGGCGTGCGGCCGGCGGCGTACTCGTCCATGAAGTCCTCGACCACGTCGGCGTGGAAGCGCTCGGAGAGGTCCCAGACGTAGAACGGGATGCCGATCACGTCGGCGGCGCGGCGGGCGTCGTTGGCGTCCTCGATGGTGCAGCAGCCGCGCGCGCCCGAGCGGTACGACGCCGGGTTGCGCGACAGCGCGAGGTGGATGCCGGTGACGTCGTGGCCCGCCTCGGCCGCGCGGGCCGCGGCCACCGCGGAGTCGACGCCGCCCGACATGGCGGCGAGGACCTTCACAGCCGCGCCGCCCGGGCCCGCGCCACGACGGGGCCGATGGCCTCCAGCACCGCGTCGACGTCGGCGTCGGTGGAGGTGTGGCCCAGGGAGAAGCGCAGCGAGCTGCGGGCCTCGTCGTCGGGGTGGCCCATGGCCAGCAGCACGTGGGAGGCCTGCGGCACGCCGGCCGAGCAGGCCGAGCCGGTGGAGCACTCGATGCCGCGCGCGTCGAGCAGCATGAGCAGCGAGTCGCCCTCGCAGCCGGGGAAGGACAGGTGGGCGTTGCCGGGCAGCCGCTCGACCGGGTCGCCGTTGAGCACCGCCTCGGGCACGGCGGCCAGCAGGCCGGCCACGAGACGGTCGCGCAGGGCCGCCACCCGCTCCGCGTGGGCGGCCTGGTGCTCCACGGCGTGCGCGACCGCGGTGGCGAAGCCCGCGATCGCGGGGGTGTCGATGGTGCCGCTGCGGATGTCGCGCTCCTGCCCGCCGCCGTGCACCAGGGCGGTCACCTCGACCTGGCGGCGCACCAGCAGCGCGCCCACGCCGTAGGGGCCGCCGACCTTGTGACCCGTGACGGTCATCGCGTCGAGCCCGGAGGCCGCGAAGTCCAGCGGCACCGCGCCGAGGGCCTGCACGGCGTCGCTGTGCACGGGGATGCCGTGGGGCGCTGCGAGCGCGACGACCTCGGCCACCGGCTGCAGGGTGCCGACCTCGTTGTTGCCCCACATCACCGACACCAACGCCACCGAGGCGGGGTCGCGCTCGATGGTGGCGCGCAGGGCGTCGAGGTCGACCCGGCCCTCGCGGTCGACCGCGAGCAGCTCGACCTCGGCGCCCTCGTGCTCCCCCAGCCAGTGCACCGGGTCGAGCACCGCGTGGTGCTCCACCGCGGTGGCCAGCACCCGCACGCGGCGCGGGTCGGCGCTGCGGCGCGACCAGAAGATGCCCTTGACCGCGAGGTTGTCGGCCTCGGTGCCGCCGGAGGTGAAGACGACCTCGCCGGGCCGGCAGCCCACCGCGTGCGCGATCTGCTCGCGGGCCTCCTCCACCACGCGCCGGGCGTGGCGGCCCGAGGCGTGCAGCGAGCTGGGGTTGCCCACGTCGGCCAGGTGCCGCGTCATCGTCTCGATCGCGGCCGGCACCATCGGGGTGGTGGCGGCGTGGTCGAGGTAGACGGGAGTGGCGGTCATGTCCCTCCCAGGGTACGGCGGGGCCGCTCAGCCCACGACCACGAGGTCGGCCACGAGGGCGAGGTGGTCGGTGCCCCCGATCTCCACGGTGCGGGTGTCGAGGGCCAGCACGTCCTCGCCCACCAGCACGTGGTCGATCGCCACCGAGGTCGGCAACGGCACCCCGAGCACCGGGAACAGCCCGTTGGCCGGCCAGGTGGGCTGCCAGCCGGCGTTGGTCTCGGCGGCCGCGTCGGCGTAGCCGTCGTCGAGGAGGCGGCGCATCGGCGCGTGGTCGAGGGTGGCGTTGAAGTCGCCGACGACGACGTCGGCGTCGGCGTCGCGGGCGACGTCGCGCAGCAGGTCGAGGTCGGCGTGCCAGCGCTCGGGGTCGACCGGGGCGGCTGGGTGCACGGCCAGCAGCCGCACGGTCGCGGCCCCGAGGTCGACCTCGACGCCCCAGGTCTGGGTGAAGGTGTCCGCCGCGGTCGCCTCGCCCAGCGGCGCCCGCGACAGCACCATCGTGCCGTCGATCGAGGCACCGGTCTCGCCGATCCGCTCGGGCAGCAGCTCGTCGAGCCCGGCGCGCTCCATGTCGGCCAGCGCGTCGTCGGTGACCTCCTCCAGCACCAGCACGTCGACGTCGTTGTCGACCGCCGCGCGCACGACCTCGGCACCGTCGGCCCGCCCCTTGAGCAGGTTGGCCGTCATCACCGTCACCCGCGCACCGTCGCCCGCGTCGGGCGGCGTGCCCGCGACCAGCGGCGACCACCACCAGGCGTGCAGCCCCCCGAGGCCGAGCACCACGAGGGCCGCGACCACGGCCGGGCCGCGGCGGCCGCTGCGGCCGCCGGTGAGCGCCCGGCCCAGCAGGAGCAGCAGGGCTGCGGCGTACAGGGGCAGCGCGACGGGGGTGAAGGCGACCGCCTGCACCGCCCAGCCGGGGCTCGGGTCGGTGGACCTCAGCGCGGTGAGCAGCAGGGCGGGCCCGAGGGTCGCCACCAGCAGGAGCCACCACACCGCGCCTCGCCACCGCACGGGGCCGAAGGTAGCAACGGCCCCCAGCCCGACCTGAACCGGCGACGTGGGCCGGTGGGTGCTCAGAGCACGACGAGGGCGTCGCGGTGCACGAGCTCGCGCTCGTAGGAGCGTCCGAGCAGCCCGGGCACCTCCGTGGCGTCGAAGTTCACCAGCCCGCGGGCCACCGGGCGGCCCTCGGGGTCGACGAGGTCGACCGGGTCGCCGGCGTGGAAGACCCCGGTGTGACCGGTGACCCCGGCGGCCAGCAGCGAGGCGCGGCGCTCGACCACCGCGCGCACGGCGCCGGCGTCGAGCACGAGGGTGCCGCGGGGCTCGGTGGCGTGGGCCAGCCACAGCAGCCGGGTCGGGCGGCGCCTGCCGGTGCTGTGGAAGAGCGTGCCGACGGGCTCGCCGGCGACGGCCTCGCCGGCCCGGGCCGCGGAGGTCAGCACCACCGGGATGCCGGCGCCGGTGGCGATGCGGGCGGCCTCGACCTTGGTCTCCATGCCGCCGGTGCCGACGCCCGCGGCGCCGGTGGACCCGATCCGCACCCCGCCGAGGTCGTCGAGTCCGTGGACCTCCGGCACCAGCGCGCTGCCGGGCTCGCGGGGGTCGGCGTCGTAGAGCCCGTCGACGTCGGAGAGCAGCACGAGCAGGTCGGCGTGCACGAGGTGGGCGACCAGGGCGGCGAGGCGGTCGTTGTCGCCGAAGCGGATCTCCGAGGTCGCCACCGTGTCGTTCTCGTTGACGATCGGCAGCACACCGAGCTCGAGGAGCTTGGCGAAGGTCTGGTAGGCGTTGCGGTAGTGCGAGCGCCGGGTGACGTCGTCGGCGGTGAGCAGCACCTGGCCCGCGGTGAGGTCGTGGCGGCGCAGCTCCTCGGTGTAGCGGTGCACCAGCAGGCCCTGGCCGACCGCCGCGGCGGCCTGCTGGGCCGCCAGGCCGCGCGGACGACGGGCCAGGCCCAGCGGCGCCAGGCCGGCGGCGATGGCCCCTGAGGACACCAGCACCACCTCGGCGCCGCGGGCGCGGGCGGCGGCCAGCGCGTCGACCAGGGCACGGACCCGCTCGGGGTCGATCCCGCCGGCGGCGGTGGTCAGCGACGACGAGCCGACCTTGACCACGATCCGGCGCGCGGCCAGCACGACCTCGCGACCGGCGCCGCTGCTCACCGGCCGGGGTCCTGCTCGGACCAGTCCGGGTCCTCGCTCCCGCCGATCTCGTACGACGAGGGCCCGTAGGTCTGGCCCTTGCGCTCGGCGTCGAGACGGCGCGCCACGTCGGCGCGGGTCTCGCCCTCGGCGCGGTGCTCCATGGCCTCGTCGATCTCGCGGCGGCGGCTGGCCGCCGGGCGGGAGTGGTCGATGCGCTGGTCCTCGCCGCGGCGACCGAGCATCTCGGCGCCGGCGTCCATGCCGGGCTTGAAGTCGAAGACGACGGCGTTGTCGGGGTCGCCGATGAGCACGGCGTCGCCCTCCTGCGCGCCCATCGACAGCAGCTTCTCCTCCACGCCGAGCCGGTCGAGGCGGTCGGCGAGGAAGCCGACGGCCTCGTCGTTGCTGAAGTCCGTCTGGCGCACCCACCGCTCGGGCTTCGTGCCGCGCACGCGCCAGCCGTCGACGGTCTGGGAGACGGTGAAGTCGCCGCTGCCGTCGGCGCCCTGGGGCCGCAGCACGATGCGGGTGGTCTCCACCGCGGGCTTCGCGGCGCGCGCGGCGGCCACGATCTCGGCCATCGCGAAGGTCAGCTCGCGCAGGCCCTCGCCGGAGGCGGCGGAGATCGGGATGACGCGCAGGCCGCGCTCGCGCAGGTCGTCGATGGTGATGTCGGAGAGGTCGCGCCCGTCGGGCACGTCGATCTTGTTGAGCGCGACCAGGCGCGGGCGGTCCTCGAGGCCGCCGTAGCGGCTCAGCTCGTTCTCGATGACGTCGAGGTCGTCGACGGGGTTGCGACCCGGCTCGATGGAGGCGGTGTCGATGACGTGCACGAGCGCCGCGCAGCGCTCGATGTGGCGCAGGAAGTCGTGGCCCAGGCCGCGGCCCTCGCTGGCGCCCTCGATGAGGCCGGGCACGTCGGCGACGGTGAAGGTGGTGTCGCCGCCGGTGACGACGCCCAGGTTGGGCACCAGGGTGGTGAAGGGGTAGTCGGCGATCTTGGGCCGCGCCCGCGAGATCGCGGCGATCAGGCTCGACTTGCCGGCGCTGGGGAAGCCCACGAGGCCGATGTCGGCGACGACCTTGAGCTCGAGCACGATCTCGAGCTCGTCGCCGGGCTCACCGAGCAGCGCGAAGCCGGGGGCCTTGCGCTTGGAGGAGGCCAGCGCGGCGTTGCCGAGACCACCGCGCCCGCCCTGAGCGATGACCAGCTCGGTGCCGGGTCCGACCATGTCGGCCAGCACCTCGCCGCGCGGGTCGGCCACCACGGTGCCGTCGGGCACCGGCAGCACGAGGTCGGCGCCGTGGCCGCCGTTGCGGTGGGCGCCGGCGCCGTGCCCGCCGTGCTCGGCGCGACGCTTGGGGCTGTGGTGGTAGTCGAGCAGCGTGGTCACGTCGGGGTCGACCCGCAGGATCACCGAGCCGCCGGGGCCCCCGTTGCCGCCGTCGGGGCCACCGAGGGGCTTGAACTTCTCACGGTGCACCGAGGCCACACCGTTGCCTCCCCGGCCTGCGCTGATGTGCAGCGTGACCCGGTCGACGAACGTGGGGACAGCCATGGTGCCTTCTCTCGATGGTGCTGCTCAGGGGTGGTGCTCAGGGGTGGTGCGGACGACGAAGGGCGCCCCGGAGGTCCGGGACGCCCAACGTGGAAGAGCCTGGTGTGCCAGGTGGGAGCGTCAGCTCACTCGCCCGGGACGATGTTGACGACGCGACGGCCACGGCGCGTGCCGAACTCGACCGCACCGGCCTGCAGCGCGAACAGGGTGTCGTCGCCGCCGCGGCCGACGCCGCTGCCCGGGTGGAAGTGGGTGCCGCGCTGGCGCACGATGATCTCGCCGGCGTTGACCAGCTGGCCGCCGTAGCGCTTGACGCCGAGGCGCTGGGAGTTGGAGTCGCGACCGTTCTTGGTGGACGCCGCGCCCTTCTTGTGTGCCATGTCGAATCCTTTGGTGTGCGCTGCAGGAAGCCTGAGACCGGGAAGGCTCAGAGGGAGATGTCGGTGACCTTGACCTGGGTGTACTTCTGACGGTGACCCTGGCGCTTCTTGTAGCCGGTCTTGTTCTTGTACTTCTGGATGATGATCTTGGGGCCCTTGGTGGCGCCGAGCACCTCGACGGTCACCGAAGCCTTGTCGAGGGCCGAGGAGTCGGAGGTGACGCTCTCGCCGTCGACGGCGAGGACGACGGGCAGCGTCAGCGTCTCGCCGACCCCGGTCGTCACCTTGTCGATCTCGATGACGTCGCCCACGGCAACCTTCTGCTGCTTGGCGCCTGCGCGCACGATCGCGTACACCGCGGTCTCCTTCGTCGGGTTGTGCTGTGTCAGTTGACAGGTAAGTCGGTGGTCTGGGGCTCCCGTGCCGCCGCACCGGGCCTGACCGGCCGGGCGTCGTGGGTGGTGCCACACAGAAGGGCACGCATCAGCGCACCGAGGACCCATAGTACGGACCCGCCGGGGCGACAGCAATTCGGTGTCGCCCCGGCGGGCCGTGGCGCCGGACGGGCCGGCTCAGCGCTTGCGGGTGCCCTTCTTCTTGACCGGCACGTGCGCGGCCGAGCCCTCCTCCGAGGACTCCCCGGCCTGCTCACCAGCGGCCTCACCGGCGGTCTCGCCGGCAGGGGGGCCGGCAGGGCGGGTGGCCCGGCGGGTGCGCGTGCGGGTCACGACGGTCGGCTCGGCCGGCGCCGCGGGCGGCTCCGGGTCGGCCTCCGACGCGGGCTCCGGGTCGGGGTCAGGGGCCGACTGCGGTGCGGGCTCCGCCGCCGGCGCCGGCTCGGGCGCTGAGGCGGGCCGCGTCGCCGTACGACGACGGGTGCGGGTCACCACCGTGGTGGCGGGGGCCTGCGCGGCCTGGGCCTCGCTCACCGCGTCGGGCTCCGGCGGGGCCACCGGCTCGGGCGTCGGGGCCGGCGTCGGCTCCACCGGCGCGACCACGGGGTCCTCGGCCGCGACCGGCTCGGTCACCGTGGGCGCCGTGCGGCTCGCACCGCGCCGACGGCTGCGGGTGACCACCGTCGTCTGTTCGGCCGCGGGCTGCTCGGCGCCTGCCTGCTCGGCGGTCGCCGACTCGGGTGCGGGCTGCTCGGGTGCGGGCTGCTCGGGTGCCGCGGCGACCGGAGCCTCGTCCGTCTCGGTGGGCTCCGGGCGCGCCATGGCCGCGATGTCCTTCGGGGAGGGCGGGGTGGGGGGCTTGGAGGCTCCCCCGTCGCCCTGGCCGCCGCTCTGCTCGGCCTGGTCGTCCTGGCCGCGGCCGCGACCGCCGCGCGAGCGACGTCCGCCCTGGCCGCCGCCGTCGTTGCCGCCGCCGTTGCCACTGCCACCGCCGCCGTTGCCGCCACCGCTGCGGTTGCCACCGCGCCGACCCTCGTCGTCGCGCTTGGGCTCGACGGGCTCGTCGTGGGTGACGATCCCGCGACCCTGGCAGTGCTCGCAGTTGTCGCTGAAGGCCTCGAGCAGTCCGGTGCCGATGCGCTTGCGCGTCATCTGCACCAGGCCCAGCGAGGTCACCTCGGCGACCTGGTGGCGGGTGCGGTCGCGCCCGAGGCACTCCACGAGACGTCGCAGCACGAGGTCGCGGTTGGACTCCAGCACCATGTCGATGAAGTCGACGACGATGATGCCGCCGATGTCGCGCAGCCGGAGCTGGCGCACGATCTCCTCGGCCGCCTCGAGGTTGTTCTTGGTGACGGTCTCCTCGAGGTTGCCGCCCGAGCCGGTGAACTTGCCGGTGTTGACGTCGACGACGGTCATCGCCTCGGTCCGGTCGATGACCAGCGAGCCGCCGGAGGGCAGCCAGACCTTGCGGTCGAGGCCCTTGGCGATCTGCTCGTCGACGCGGTAGGTCGTGAAGAGGTCGTGGCCGTTGTGCTCGGCGGGCTCGTAGCGCTGCAGGCGGTCGGCGAGGTCGGGGGCGACGTGCGAGACGTAGCTCTGCACGGTGTCCCAGGCGTCGTCGCCCTGGATGACCAGGGTCGCGAAGTCCTCGGTGAAGAGGTCGCGGACCACCTTGAGGGTCAGGTCGGGCTCTCCGTAGAGCAGCTGGGGGGCGCTGCCCTTGGACTTCTTCTCGATGTCCTCCCAGCGCGCCTTGAGCCGCTCGACGTCACGGGTCAGCTCGTCCTCGGAGGCACCCTCGGCCGCGGTGCGGACGATGACGCCGGCGCCCTCGGGCACGATCTCCTTGAGCAGCGTCTTGAGGCGGTTGCGCTCGGTGTCGGGCAGCTTGCGGGAGATGCCGCTGGTCGTGCCGTCGGGCACGTAGACCAGGAAGCGGCCGGCCAGGCTGATCTGGCTGGTGAGCCGGGCGCCCTTGTGGCCGATCGGGTCCTTGGTGACCTGCACGAGGACCGGCTGGCCCGAGGACAGCACCGACTCGATCTTGCGGGGCTGGCCGTCGCGGTGGCCCAGCGCGGACCAGTTGACCTCGCCGGCGTAGAGGACGGCGTTGCGGCCCTTGCCGATGTCGATGAAGGCGGCCTCCATCGAGGGCAGCACGTTCTGCACGCGCCCGATGTAGACGTTGCCAATGATCGAGGTCTGCGACTCACGGGCGACGTAGTGCTCGACGAGCACCTTGTCCTCGAGCACGCCGATCTGGGTGAGGTCCTCGCGCTGGCGGATGACCATGGTGCGGTCGACCGCCTCGCGACGGGCCAGGAACTCGGCCTCCGACACGATCGGCGCGCGGCGCCGACCGGCCTCGCGGCCGTCGCGGCGGCGCTGCTTCTTGGCCTCGAGGCGCGTGGAGCCCGAGATCGCGGTGATCTCGTCCTCGGCCGAGCGCGGCTTGCGGACCCGGGTCACGGTGTTGTCGGGGTCGTCGCCGTGCTCTCCCCCGTCGTCGCCCGAGCGGCGCCGGCGACGACGCCGGCGCGAGGAGCCCTCGCCGGACTCGGTGTCGTCCTTGGCGTCCTGCTCCTGGGGGCCGGTGTCGCCACCCTGGCGCTGACCGCCGCGGCCGCCTCCCTGGTTGCCGCCCTGGTTTCCGCCCTGGTTGCCGCCGCGGTTGCCCTGGCGACCCTGGCCGCCGTCACGGGCGGAGCCCTGGTCGGCGTCCTGGTCGGAGTCCCTCTCCGCGTCGCCGCTGGCGTCCTGGCCCTCGGAGTCGTCGTCGGAGTCGTCCTCGGAGCGGCCGGAGCCCCCGTCGCCGGACTTGCGGCGCCGACGGCCACCGCGGCGGCGACGACGTCGGCCGCCACCGCCCTCGGAGCGGTCCTCGTCGGAGTCCTCGGACTCGTCCGAGTCGTCGGTGCCGTCGTCGTCGGTGTCGTCGGCCGACGCGTCGGCGCCGCCCCGGGCGGTGTCGGCCTCGTCGGCGGGCCCGGTGGTGGGAGCCACGCTGGCGGCGACGGCCTCGAGCTCGTCCTCCGCGGGTGCCGCCTCCTGCGGCGCGGCGGTGCGGGTGCCGCCGGCCGAGCGGCTGCGACCGCGGCTGCGCGTGGTCGTCGTGGTGCGGGTGCGCGCGGAGGCGTCGGTGCCCGCCTCGTCGGGGGCCTCGGCCACGACCTCGGCCGGGGTCTCCGCGACCGGGGTCTCCGCGTCGGTGGGCCCCGCGACGGTGGGCTCGGCAGCGGGCTCGGGGGTGGGCTGGGTCCGCACGGGAGCCGCGGCCCTGCCACGGGTGCGGCGGGTCACGGTCGCCTTGGTGGCCTTCGCGGCGTCGGGGGCCTGGAAGAGCACGGCCGGCGCCGCGGCCACCTCGGTCTCGGCGGCCGTCTCGGCGGGCGTCTCGGCGGGCGTCTCGACCGGGGCCTCGGTCACGACGGCCTCGGGCGCCGGCGCCTCGGCGGCGGCCGCCTCCGCGGCCCTGGTCGCCGCGCTCTTGCGGGTGCGGGTCGTGGTGGTGGCCTTCTTCGCGGCCGGCGCCTTCTTGGCGGCGCTCTTGCGGACGGCGGCCTTCTTGGCCGGCTTCTCCGCGGGCGCCTCGCCCGGAGCCTCGGCAGGCGCGTCGACCGCCACCTCGGCGGGCACGTCCGGGGCGACGTCGGCGGGTGCCGGGTCCGAGGTCGACGGCTCGGCGGCCGCCGCCTTCTTCGTGGTGCGCTTGGCCGGCGCCTTCTTGGCGGCGGCCTTCTTCGCGGGGGCGTCGGCGGCGGTCTTCTTGGCGGCCGTCTTCTTCGCGGTCGTCTTCTTGGCCGCGGCCTTGCGGGTCGTCACGGTGACGGTGGGGGCCGTGTCGGCGCCCGTGTCGGTGGTGACGTCCTCGCCCAGGTTCTCGTCGGGCATGTGGTGCTCCTCTGCCCGGGCGGCGCACTGGCGACCCGGACGTGTCAGACGTCGGCCCGCAGGAGGTCCGGGGCACGACGCGTAAGCCTTCGGTGGCGGCGACACCCTCCGCGGTGCGTCACTGGACGCGTCGTCGTCGCCTGCCGCGGTCGCTGGGCCTGCCCCGGGAGGATCCCGGGGCCGGGGGCCGACTCGCTGTCACCGAGCCTGCCGGGCCGCGTCGCGGTCTGGCGCCGACGTCGCACCCACTGTGCCGACCCCGAGAGTGCGGGCCGGCGAGAACGTCGTCGGGTCGTCGTCCGCGGCAGGTTCCACCGGTGCGACGACCGTGGCGAGTATCGCACACGGGCCGTCGATCCAGGTCATGTCCGCGCTGCGAGCGGGTCGCCGACCGTGCCGGTCGACTCCTCCAGCGGACCCTGGGCCAGCCGGGTCAGCAGCGGAGCGGGCCCCGCCTGGAGGCCGCCGACGGCCGCCAGGCCGGTGAGCACGTCGTCGGGCCGCACCGAGGGCACGCCGTGGCGCAGCACCAGGTCGAGCGTCGAGCGTGCCCCCACGCCCGCACCCGTCACGGGGCCGGCCTCGAGGCTGAGCACGGCGGCGCGGCAGTCGAAGGTGCGCAGACCCTTCTTGGTCATCCGCTCGACCTCCACCGACTCCTGCCCCAGGAAGTCCTCGACCGCAGCGCGGGCGTCCGACTCCTCCGCGGCGACGTCGAGGCGCCAGTGGCTGGCCTGGAGGAGGTCGGCGAGCGATCCCCCGGGAGAGACCGCGACCTCGAGGATGTCGAGCCCGTCGGGCAGCGCCTCCTCCAGCGACGCCCGCACCGCGGCGACGTCGACGACCTCGGCGAGCCCGATCTCGAGGTACTCCGCCTCGCTCGCGGAGCCCGTCGGCGCTGCCCCTGCGTAGGAGATGCGGGGGTGGGGGTTGAAGCCGGAGGAGTAGGCCATCGGCACGCGGGCGCGGAAGACGGCGCGCTCGAAGGCGCGGCTGAAGTCGCGGTGGCTGGTGAAGCGGAGGCGTCCGCGCTTGGCGTAGCGGATGCGCAGGCGCTGGACCGGAGGGGCTTGCTGCTCGGGCTGCTCTCGCACCCGCACAGGCTACGAGAGGTCAGGCCGGTGCCCGCATCGCCGGCGAGGGGTAGACCGTGCCGACGCGCTCACCGGCGAGCCAGTCGGACAGCCGGTCGGCCTCGGTCCCCAGCGCGGCGCGCCCGGCGGCGGGGACCTCCTCGAGCAGGCGCACGAGCACGCGGCCCGCCTCGTCCTGCACCCAGCAGCCCACGACGCGACCGTCCCACCACGCGGTGGTGCCGGCGTTGCCGTTGCGGTCGAAGAGCGCGTCGCGGTGAGGGCCGAGGTAGAAGGCGCGCTCCTTCCAGCCCATGACCGTGGGGTCGAGCACGGGCAGCAGCGCCGCCCAGGGCCCGACCTCCTGGCCCCGGGCCCCGTCGAGCGGGTGGTCGAGGAGGTCGTCGTCGGGGAGCAGCCATCCGGTGGCCCCGCCGTCGAGCGCGACCTCCACGGCCTCGAGGCGCGCGAGCGCCGCCCGCACGATGCCCTTGGTCGCGCCCAGCCACCACACCAGGTCGGCCTCGGTGCCCGGCCCGAAGGCGCCGAGCCAGCGGCGCACCAGCTCGGCCCAGCCGTCGGAGGCCGACCACGGTCGGGGCTCCTCCCCCAGCCACGCCGCCATCGGCGCCCAGCGCGGCCGGGAGACGCGCCAGTGACCCGTGTTGACCCCCCGCACCACCTCGGCCTCGGCGCCCAGCAGGGTCAGGAGCCGGCTCACCGTCGGGGACACCGACGACGAGGGCGCGCCCGCCACGGGCGACGGCGCCGCCAGCGCCGGCACGGCGGACCTGACCTCGGCCGCCTGCCGACCCTCCACGGAGCCCGCCACCACGCCGAGCACCTCCCGGCGTGCACGCTCGACCCAGGCGGCGCCCGCGCCCGGGTCCGCCAGGCCGTGGGCCTCGGCGTCCTTGGCCAGGCGCGCCCGCTCGGTGCCGGCCACCCGTGCGGAGGCGCTCCCCCAGGCCGCGGGGAGCAGGTCGCGCGGCAGCACGAAGAGGGTCCGGCGCATCGCCAGCTGCTTGACCAGCACGCGCTCCTCGTGGAGCGCGCGCTCCACGTCGGAGCGACGCAGCCCGTCGACCCGCGCCTGCAGCGACAGGTGCACCGTGGCGGGCTCGGTGGCGTGGAGCACCGCGACCGCACGGGTGGCGTCCTCGGCGTCGGCGCGACGCCGCACCGGGTCGATGCCGTGGCGCAGGGCGATGCGGTCGCGACGCTGCCGGTCGCTCACGTGGAGCACGACCCCATCCTGCCCCCACCGCCCGTCGTACGTCGTGGGTGCGGTGCCAGCATGGGCCCGGTGAGCAGCCCCGGACCCGTCACCCGCACCGTGCCCCTCGTCCTCGTGGGCGTGCTGCTGCTGGCGCTCAACCTGCGCCCCGCCGCCGTGAGCGTCGGCCCGGTGCTGGCCGAGGTCAGGAGCGGTCTCGGCCTCGGGGCCGGCGAGGCCAGCCTGCTCACCTCGCTGCCGGTGCTGGCCTTCGCCGTGCTCGGTGCCCTCGCACCGGCCACGGCGGCGCGCGTCGGACTGCACCGCACCACCCTGCTCACCCTGCTCGCCGCGGCGGCCGGGCTGGTGGCGCGGGTGCTGACCGACGACGACGTGGTGTTCCTGGCCGCCTCCCTGCTCGCGGTGGGCGGCATGGCGATGGCCAACGTGCTGCTGCCGTCGCTGGTCAAGCTGCACTTCCCCGACCGCATCGGACCGGTCACCTCGCTCTACACCGCCGCCCTCGCCGTGGGGCTCACCCTCGCGCTGACCCTCACCGTGCCGATCTCCGAGGCGGGCGGCGGCTTCCGCTGGGGCCTGGGCACGTGGGCCCTGCTGGCGGTGATCGCGACGCTGCCGTGGGTCGCGCTGGTGCGACGCGACCGCGCGGTCGAGCGCGTCGGCTCGCGCGTGTCCTTCCTCGACGTCGCCCGCACGCGACTGGGCTGGGCGATGGCGGGCTGCTTCGGGCTCCAGGCGCTCCAGGCCTACGCGATCTTCGGCTGGTTCGCCCAGCTGTGGCGCGACGCCGGCTGGTCGCCGACCGCCGCGGGGGCGCTGGTGGGCCTGCTGGCCGGCACCGGCATCCCGCTGTCGCTGTGGCTGCCGCGGCTGATGGCGACCACCTCCCGACCGCGCACCCTGCTGCTGGGGGTGATCGGCACCTACCCCGTCGCCTACCTGGGCATGGTGCTGAGCCCGTGGTGGACCGCGCCGCTGTGGGCCGTCGTCGCCGGCGTCGGCGCCTGCACCTTCCCCCTCGTGCTCACGCTCATCGGGCTGCGCGCCCGGACCCCCGAGGGCACGGCGGCGCTCTCGGCCTTCAGCCAGTCGGTCGGCTACCTGCTCGCCGCCCTCGGCCCCTTCGCCGTGGGGCTGCTCAACGAGGCCACCGGGGGCTGGACCGTGCCGCTGCTCGTGCTCACCGCGCTCGTGCTCCCCATGGCCGTCCTGGGGGCCTACGTCGCCCGTCCGGTGTTTCTCGAGGACGCCCTCCCGCCGGCGCGCCGCGCCCTACAGTGAGCGCGTGACGACACCTCCCCACGGCCCCGGCGACCAGGGCGGCGCCGACGGCGACCCGGCCGGCCCGCCGTCGCCGTACGGCCAGCCCACCCCCTACGGCCAGCCCGGGGGGTCGCCGTACGGCCAGCCTGCGGGGTCGCCGTACGGCCAGCCCGGGGCCCAGCCCGCGGGCCCCTACGGCCAGAGCTACCCCGGCGGTCCCACCCACCCGAGCGGCTCGCAGGGCACCGACACCCTCTCCGTCGTGGCGCTGGTGCTGAGCTTCACCTGCTGCCTGTCCTTCGTCGGCGCGATCCTCGGCCTCGTCGGGCTGGGCCGCACCAAGGAGGGCCGCGCCAGGGGCCGCTGGGCCGCGGTCACCGCCATCGTCGTGGGCCTGCTCGGCACCCTCGCGCTCATCGGAGGCATCGTCGCCCTCGTCACCGTGGGCACCAGCCTGACCACCCTCGACGACCTCGAGGCCGGCACCTGCCTCACCGCCGACGGGCTGACCGACGACTCCGAGGAGAACGTCACCGACATCCGCGAGGTCGACTGCACCGAGGCCCACGACGGGGAGGTCGTGGCCACCGAGGTCGTCGACGGCGAGCCCACCGGCTGCGCCGAGCTGGCCAGCGCCGAGGGCTACGACGGCACCGAGGTCGACATCTCCCGCATGACCCTCATCCCGATCTCCGAGCAGGTCCCGCCGCAGGACGGCGACCGGGTGGTCTGCGTGGCCTACAACACCGACGGGTCCTCCCTCGACGCCCCGCTCCTGGGCGCCGCCTCCTGACCCCGCTCCCGAGGACGCCGGGTCGGACGGCGGGTCAGACGACGGCGAGCGGCAGCAGCTGGCGCCCGGTGGGGCCGATCTGGATCTCGGTGTCCATCTCGGGGCACACGCCGCAGTCGTAGCAGGGGGTCCAGCGGCAGTCCTCGACCTCGACGTCGGAGGAGGGGTCGATGGCGTCCTCCCAGTCGGCCCAGAGCCAGTCCTTGTCGAGGCCGGAGTCGAGGTGGTCCCACGGGAGGGTCTCGTCGTAGCCGCGCTCGCGCACGGTGTACCAGTCGACGTCGACGCCGGTGCCCGCCAGCGCCTGCGCGGCGGCCTGCATCCAGCGGTCGTAGGAGAAGTGCTCGCTCCAGCCGTCGAAGCGGCCTCCGTCGCGCCAGACCTGCTCGATGACGGCGCCGACGCGGCGGTCGCCGCGGGAGAGGAGTCCCTCGACGATGCCGGGCTTGCCGTCGTGGTAGCGGAAGCCGATGGCGCGGGCGAACTTCTTGTCGGCGCGCACGGTCTCGCGCAGCTGGCGCAGCCGGTCGTCGGTGGTCTCGTGGTCGAGCTGCGCGGCCCACTGGAAGGGGGTGTGCGGCTTGGGCACGAACCCGCCGATGGAGACCGTGCAGCGGATGTCGTTGCGCCCGGAGACCTCGCGGCCCTTGGCGATGACCCGCTTGGCCAGGTCGGCGATCTGGAGCACGTCCTCGTCGGTCTCGGTGGGCAGGCCGCACATGAAGTAGAGCTTCACCTGCCGCCAGCCGTGGGAGTACGCCGCCGCGACGGTGCGGATCAGGTCCTCCTCGGTGACCATCTTGTTGATCACCTTGCGCAGCCGCTCCGAGCCGCCCTCGGGGGCGAAGGTCAGGCCCGAGCGCCGGCCGTTGCGGGAGAACTCGTTGGCCAGCGAGATGTTGAAGGCGTCGACGCGCGTCGAGGGCAGCGAGAGCGAGACGTTGGTGCCCTCGTAGCGGTCGGCCAGGCCCTTGGCGACCTCGCCGATCTCGGTGTGGTCGGCGCTGGAGAGCGAGAGCAGGCCGACCTCCTCGAAGCCCGTCGTGCGGATGCCGTTCTCGACCATCGCGCCGATGGTCTCGATGGAGCGCTCCCGCACCGGGCGGGTGATCATGCCGGCCTGGCAGAAGCGGCAGCCGCGGGTGCAGCCGCGGAAGATCTCGACCGAGAAGCGCTCGTGGACGGTCTCGGCCAGCGGCACCAGCGGCTTGGCGGGGTAGGGCCAGGCGTCGAGGTCCATGAGCGTGTGCTTGCGCACGCGGTGGGGCACGCCGGGCACGGTCGGCACGACGGCCTCGAGCGTGCCGTCGGCGGCGTAGGAGACGTCGTAGAAGCGGGGCACGTAGATGTTGCCGCTCACCGCGAGCCGGCGCAGCAGCTCGTCGCGGCCCGAGGCCATGTCGCCGGCCGGGCGGCCCTGGGCCTTCCAGTCGCGCACGACCTCCGAGATCGCCAGCACGACCTCCTCACCGTCGCCGAGCACGGCGGCGTCGATGAAGTCGGCGATGGGCTCGGGGTTGAAGGCGGCGTGGCCGCCGGCGAGCACGATGGTGTCGCCGTCGGTGCGGTCGGCGGCGTGCAGCGGGATGCCCGCGAGGTCGAGGGCGTTGAGCATGTTGGTGTAGCCCAGCTCGGTGGAGAAGCTCAGCCCGAGCACGTCGAAGTCGCGCACGGGGCGGTGGGCGTCGACGGTGAACTGCGGGATCGGCCCCTGCGCGTCGCCGCGCCGCATGATCTCCTCCAGGTCGGGCCACACCGCGTAGGTGCGCTCCGCGACGATCCAGTCGCGCTCGTTGAGCACCTCGTAGAGGATCTGGACGCCCTGGTTGGGCAGGCCGACCTCGTAGGCGTCGGGGTACATCAGCGCCCAGCGCACGGTCTCGCCGCCGTCGGCGCTCTCGGCCGCGCAGTCCCACGCCTTGACGGTGGAGTTGAGCTCGCCGCCGACGTACTGGATCGGCTTCGACACGCTCGGCAGGAAGGGCTCGAGACGGGAGAAGACGCTCTCGCCGAGCACGCGGCTCCCGGCGGAGCCCAGGGTCGGGGACATGCAGCAACCTCACAGCGGGTCGTGGTGGCGTCCGGGGGTCCCCGGACGCGCTCCGGACAAGGTCTCAGGGTACGTCAGCCCCGCGGAGCCGACCGAGTCCGCGCGTCTAGGCTCGTGCCATGACCGACACGAGCGTCCGCGGCCGGTTCCAGTGGACGGTCGTGGTGCCCGTCCTCGCCCTGGTGGTGCTCGCCGCCACCTGGGCCAGCCACGAGGCGTGGCCGGTGCTGGTGCTCATCGCGGTCGTCCTCGTCGGGGCGATCGTGGCCGCCGTGCACCACGCCGAGGTCGTCGCCCACAAGGTCGGCGAGCCCTTCGGCTCGCTCATCCTGGCCGTCGCGGTGACCGTGATCGAGGTCGGGCTGATCGTCATGCTGATGACCAGCGGCGGCGAGGGCACGAGCACCTACGCCCGTGACACCGTCTTCGCCGCCCTCATGATCACCCTCAACGGCATCGCCGGGATCGCCCTGCTGGTGGGGGCGGTCAAGCACCACCTGGTCAGCTTCAACGCCTCCGGCACGGGCTCGGCCCTCTCCACCGTGGTGGCGCTCGCCGCGGTCTGCCTGGTGCTGCCCAGCTTCACCACCTCCGGCGCGGGTCGGGAGTACTCCGCCTCGCAGCTGGGCTTCGCCGCGGTCGCCTCGCTCGCGCTCTACGGCGCCTTCGTCTTCACCCAGACCATCCGCCACCGCGACTTCTTCGTGCCGGTCACCAGCGACGAGCAGGGCCGTGTCACCGGCCTGGTCGACGAGGACGAGGACGGCCACGCCGACCCGCCGCCGGCCCGGGAGGCCTGGCTGAGCCTGGGCCTGCTGGTCGGGGCCCTGGTCGCGGTGGTCGGCCTGGCCAAGCTGCTCTCCCCCACCATCGAGGACACCGTCTCGGCCCTGGGCTTCCCCTACGCCGTCGTCGGCGTGGTCATCGCCCTGCTCGTGCTGGCCCCGGAGTCGATCGCCGCCGTGCGCAACGCCGCGCGCGACCGGGTGCAGATCAGCCTCAACCTCGCCTACGGCTCGGCGATGGCCTCCATCGGCCTGACGATCCCGACCATCGCGGTGGCGATGATCTGGCTCGACGGCCCGCTCGTGCTCGGCCTCGAGCCGACGCAGATGGTGCTGCTGGCCATCACCGTGGTGGTCTCGAGCCTCACCATCGCGCAGGGCCGGGCCAAGTCGCTCCAGGGCTTCGTGCACCTGGTGCTGCTCGCGACGTTCCTGTTCCTGTCCGTGCAGCCCTGAGCCGCACCGCCCCAGGGGTGCACCGGGCTCAGCGGACGGCGCGCACCCGGGGCGAGGCGGTGTAGCGCTGCGGCTGGGGCGCGCTGGCGCGCAGGTGGATGTTCTGCAGCAGGCCGACGGCGAGCATGCCGGCGAACATCGAGGAGCCGCCGTAGGACACGAAGGGCAGCGGCACGCCGGTGACAGGCATGATCCCCAGGCACATGCCGATGTTCTGGAAGGCCTGGAAGCCGAACCAGCAGGCGATGCCGGCGGCGGCGACGCGGCCGAACACGTCCTCGGTGCGGGTGGCGATGACCAGCGCCCGCCACAGCACGACGAGCAGCAGGGCGATGACGAGGCCGGCGCCGAGCAGGCCGAGCTCCTCGCCGGCCACGGTGAAGACGAAGTCGGTGTGCTGCTCGGGCACGAAGCCCGAGCGGGTCTGCGAGCCGTCGAAGAGGCCCTCGCCGACGAGGCCGCCGTTGCCGACCGCGATGCGGGCCTGCTCGACGTTGTAGCCGGCGCCGCGGGGGTCGAGGTCGGGGTTGGTGAAGGCCATGAAGCGGTCGACCTGGTAGTCCTTGAGCACCCCGGCCGCCACCGCGACCGCGGCGGCGGTGACGCCGCCGCCGGCGAGCAGGGCCAGCCACCGGCGCGGGGCCCCGGAGACCGCCAGCACCCCGAACACGGTCGCGGTCAGCACGAGCATCGTGCCGAGGTCGGGCTGGAGCAGGATGAGCGCGGCGGGCACGGCGGCGATGAGGAGCATCAGCCCCACCTCGACCCCGCCGACGCGCGAGCGCCAGCGGCCGCGGGCCCGGCCGGCGAGCACGAGGCCCATGCCGATGACCACGGCGAGCTTGGCGAACTCCGAGGGCTGCACCGACATGCCGCCGAGCATCAGCCACGAGCGCGAGCCGTTGATGGTCGTGCCCATGACGAGCACGAGCACCAGGCCGAGGACCGAGCCGAGGTAGACCAGCGGCGCCGCGACGCGGACCCAGCGGTGGTCGGAGACGGCCACCCCGGCCATCAGCACCAGGCCGATGGACACGTTGACCAGCTGCTTGTCGCGGTAGGCCGTGGGGTCGCCCCCGGTGAGGTCGTCGCGACCGATCGTGGCCGACCAGACCAGCAGGGTCCCGAGGGTGACCAGGCCGAGCACGGCGCCGAGCAGGACCCAGTCGACGCCGGCCCAGCGCAGCCGGGGACGCGTGGTCGCCGACACCGGGGCCGGGCGCAGGCCCGGACGCGTGCTCGGTCGGACGGTCGGGCGGACGGTGGTGCTCACCGGGACTCCTCCGTGGTCGGCCGCACCGGCGGCAGGATCGAGCCGTCGTCGGCGAAGGTGGGCAGGCCCGCGGGCGGGGTGGTGCCGGGGATCGCGGCGTCGTCGGCCACGACCGACTCGCCGTCCACGCCGTACAGCGCCTCCCAGATCTTGCGCACCGCCGGGCCCGAGGTGCCCGAGCCCGTGCCGCCCTGGCTGACCATCATCACCACGACGTAGTCGTCGGAGTAGGAGGCGACCCACGAGGTCGACTGCTTGCCGTAGACCTCCGCGGAGCCGGTCTTGGAGCGGATCGGCACCTCGTCGAGGGGGAAGCCGACCATGCGCCAGGCCATCGTGCCGACGCGGGTGACGTTCTTGAGGGCCTCGTCGACGTAGCGCAGCGTCTCCTCGGGCAGGTCGACGCGACCCTGCACCTTCGGCGGGATCCGCTGGATGACCTTGCCGTCGGGGCCGACGACGGCCTTGCCCACGCGCGGGGCGTAGAGGGTGCCGCCGTTGGCCAGCGCGCCGTAGGCGCGGGCCAGCTGGAGCGGGGTGACGATGGTGTCGCCCTGGCCGATGGCGAAGTTGACCGCGTCGCCGGCGCGGTAGGCGAAGCCCTCGACGCAGAACTCCCCGGCGAAGGTGTAGACGAAGTCGGAGGTCTCCGCGTCCTGCGGCTTGTCGGCGATGCCGCAGTAGTAGTCCTTCATCGACTCGTAGTAGGCGAGCTTCCACTTCCGGTCCGCGATGCGGCCCGAGGCCTCGCCGGGCAGGTCGATGCCGGTCTCGGAGCCGAAGCCGAAGGCCTGCGCCTCGGCCACGAGCGGGTCCTTGGCGTCGACGTCGCTGACGTCGGAGCCGAAGCGCTGCCAGTAGTCGTAGCCCACGCGGTAGAAGAAGGTGTTGCAGGAGACCTCGAGGGCCTTGGCGAAGGAGATGAAGCCGTAGGCGCCGGACTCGTAGTTCTTGAAGTCGCGGTTGCCGACGCGGAAGGAGGAGGAGCAGTTCAGCGACGTGCTCGGTGAGTAGCCGTGGGTGAGCGCACCCGCGGTCATGAACGGCTTCCACGTCGAGCCCGGGGCGAACTGGCCCTGGGTGGCGCGGCCCAGCAGCGGGGTGCCGGCCGCCTCGGAGAACAGCCGCGAGAGCTGCTTCTGGGTGATGCCGCCGACCCAGACCTCGGGGTCGTAGGTGGGCTGGCTGGCCATGGCCACGACGCGGCCGGTGTCGGCCTCGAGCACCACGGCGGCGCCGGAGTCGGCGACGTAGTTCTTGCCCGTCACGGTGTCGAAGGTCGAGCGGGCGGTCGTGATGGTCTGGGCCAGCTGGCGCTCCACCACGCCCTGCACGCGCGCGTCGATGGAGGTGACGAGCGTGTCGCCGGGGCGGGCCTGCACCTCGCCGTCGTCGCCGAGCACGCGGCCCATCGAGTCGACGGCCACCGACTTGTAGCCGGGCATGCCGCGCAGCCAGGCGTCGTACTGCTTCTCGACGCCGGCGCGGCCGACCGAGGAGGCGCCGTTGACCGAGCTGTCGTCGTCGGCCTCGGCCTGGTCGAGCTCGTCCTCGGTGATCGGGCTGAGGTAGCCCAGCACGTGGGCCAGGTTCACGCCGTACGGCGAGGGGTAGGAGCGCACGGTCTGCTGCTCGGCCAGCACCGCGGGGTAGTCCTCGGGCTGCTCGAGGATCATCAGCGCGGTGCGCTTGGGCACGTCCTCGGCCACGGGCACCGGCTGGTAGGGAGAGCCGTTCCAGCACGAGCCCTCGATGCTGCCGGGGTCGCCGCAGGTCAGCAGCGCGCGCCGGATGTCACGGACCGGGGTGCGGCTGACCTCGGCGACCCGCTCGAGCACGGTGCGCTGGTCGCGCGCGCGCAGCTTGCCCAGCAGCGTGCGGTCGACCGAGACCACCCACGAGGTGCGGTTGCTCACCAGGGGTCGGCCCATGTCGTCGACGATGAGGCCGCGCTGGGGCTGCACGACGATGTCGCGCACCGACTGGGAGGCGGCCTGGGTCCGGTACTGCTCGCCGCTGACGACCTGGAGGTAGTAGAGGCGCACGCCGAGGGTCGCGAAGAGGGAGAAGACGAGGGCCTGGATGACCACGAGGCGCAGCCGGCTGCGCCGGGTGCCGGCCTGCTCCTCGCCGTTGACGGTCAGGCCGGTGGGCCGGCCGGTGCGCACGCTCACAGCAGGGCCGCCCGGCCGGGCTCGAGGCGGCGGAAGGCGGCCATGAGGGGAGGCAGCACGAAGGGGGTGAGCAGGACGTCCCAGACCAGGGCGACGCCGATGACCTGGATCATGTCGCCGACCCCGAGCACCGGGTCGCGCAGCAGCAGGCCGCTGATCGCGAAGACCGACGTGCCGACGAAGGACGAGGCGGCGACGGTGCCGACCACGGTGACCGCGGTGGGTCGCACGTCCTGGCGCACGAGCCCGGCGACGTAACCGACGACGAGCAGCGCGAGGGCCCAGCGGCCGGCGACGTGGTCGGCCGGCGGGGCCAGGTCGAGCAGCAGGCCGGCGGCGAAGCCGAGCACCATCGCGAACTGCGGGCCCCGCGTCAGCGCCGCGGCCACGACGACCAGCAGGCACAGGTTGGGCACGATGCCCTGCCAGGCCAGGTGCGGGAAGAGGGCGACCTGGAGGGCGAGGGCGACCAGCACGGCCAGCCCGGCCACCGCCGCGCGCAGCGCGCTCATCGCAGCTCCCCCTCGGCGTCGATGACGGCGCGGTCGCTGTCGGTGCCGGCGGGCACGATGACGCCCACCAGGTCGAGGGAGCTGAAGTCGACGAAGGGCTCGACCACGGCGCGCTGCGAGGTGTCGCGCAGCGAGCTGTAGACCTGCGTGACACGTCCGACCGGGATGCCGGAGAGGTACGGCGCGCCCGCGTCGCTGCCCCACGTGACGACGTTGTCGTCGCGCGCCGGCACCGACTGGTCGTCGACCAGCTCGAGGTCGAGCCGACCGCCGTCGCCGAAGGAGCCGCGTCCGCGCAGGAAGCCGACCTCCATGCTCTCCCCCGCGCGGGCGCCGACGGTCGACTCGGAGTCGATGATCAGCACGACCGTGGCGGTGGTGCGGGTGACCCGCAGGACGCGGCCCACGAGCCCGTCGTTGTTGACGACCGTCATGTCGGGGGCGAGCCCGGCCTGCGAGCCGGCGTCGAGGGTGACGGTGCTGGAGAAGGACTGGGCGGGTCCGACGCCGACCACGCGTGCCGGGACGAGGGTGTGGCCCAGGTCCTCGGCGGTGCGGGTGAGCCCGTCGTACTCCGCCAGGCGGTTGGCGTCGAGGCCGGCGGTCGCCAGCTCGCCGCGCAGCAGCGAGTTCTCGGCCTCGAGGGCGTCGAGGTCGTCGCGCAGCGATCCCTGCGTGCGGAACCACTCCGGGATGCTCGCGAAGGGGCGGACCACCGCAGTGGCCCCGGTCTCCACGGGGCCGAGGGCCTCGCCCACGACGCGGCGTGCCGGCTCCAGCGGGGAGTCCTCGCCGCCGGTGCGGTCGAGCACCATCAGGCTGGTGCTGGCCAGCACCAGCGCCAGCAGCAGGGCACGGGAGGGACGGCGCTGCGGCCCACGGCCCGCGCTCCAGCGACGCTCGCGCTCGGAGCGGGAGCGGACGGTCGAGCCGGAGCGGCCGGGCAGGCCGGAGGCTCCGGGCTGGCCGGAGCCGTCGGGGGTGCGCACGCGCTCGAGCAGGCTCATCAGTAGCGCCTCGGGTCGCTCACGAGCACCTGCTGGAGGGCCTCGAACTCCTCGACGCACTTGCCGGCGCCGAGGGCCACCGAGGTGAGCGGGTCCTCCGCGACGTGGACCGGCATGCCGGTCTCGTGGCGCAGCCGCTCGTCGAGGCCGCGCAGCAGCGCGCCGCCGCCGGTGAGGACGATGCCGCGGTCCATGATGTCGCCGGCCAGCTCGGGCGGGGTCTGGTCGAGGGTGGCGCGCACCGCGTCGACGATCGCGTGCAGCGGCTCCTCCAGGGCCAGGCGCACCTCGGCGCTGGACACGACGACGGTGCGCGGCAGGCCGGAGACCATGTCGCGGCCCCGGATCTCGGCCTCGGGCTCGTCGGGCAGCGGGAACGCCGAGCCGAGGGTCATCTTGACCTCCTCGGCGGTGCGCTCGCCGAGCATGAGCGAGTACTCCTTCTTCATCCACGCCACGATCGCGGCGTCGAGGTCGTCGCCCGCGGTGCGGATCGACAGGCTGGTCACGATGCCGCCCAGCGAGATCACGGCGACCTCGGTCGTGCCGCCGCCGACGTCGACCACCATGTTGCCGGTGGCCTGGTGCACCGGGAGGCCCGCGCCGATGGCGGCGGCCATGGGCTCCTCGACGATGTAGACCCGGCGGGCGCCGGCCTGGTAGCCCGCCTCCTTCACCGCACGCTGCTCGACCGCGGTGATGCCGCTGGGCACGCAGATCACCATGCGGGGCTTGGCCCACGACCGGCGCCGGTGCACCTGCTGGATGAAGTAGCGCAGCATCTGCTCGGTGGCCTCGAAGTCGGCGATGACGCCGTCCTTGAGGGGGCGGATGGCGGTGATGTTGTCGGGCGTGCGCCCGATCATCCGCTTGGCCTCGTGGCCGACCGCGAGGATCTCGCCGGTCGAGGCGTTGAGGGCCACCACGCTGGGCTCGTCGAGCAGGACGCCCCTGCCGCGGGCGTAGACCAGCGTGTTGGCGGTGCCGAGATCCACGGCCATGTCCCGGCCGAAGAAGCTGTTCGCCATGACTCGTGCCTCGCAGTGCGCTCGTGCCGTGCAGGGGAAGGAGGGCACGACGGACGGGTCGACCCTCACCCGAGGGTAAGGACGTCCCCGCCCGGTTCGGCGCAGGCACGCCGAGGCGCGTGGTGCGTGTGTGACTCGTGGGGTGCGCCGTCGAACGGTCCGGTTTTGTGCGCGTTGGGCAGCCACTCAAATCAATGCCTCGGCCCACGCGTTCTTTACTTAACGTCCTCGCGAGCGGTGATGGACCTCGTCAGCGCCGTCCCGATGCTCGTGATCCGGGGGGATCCATGCACCCACGCGCCTCCAGCAGACTTGCCCATCTCGCCGTCGTCCTCGGCCTGGCACTGAGTGGCGCAGCCGTCGTCACTGCTGCTCCCGCTGCAGCCGAATCCAGCGGCACCGTCGTGTCCGGCGCCCTGACCGAGGACACCACCTGGAGCGCGGCGAACGGTCCCTTCACCTTCACCGGCACCGTCGATGTGCCCGCCGGGGTCACGTTGACGATCGAGGAAGGGGTCGACCTCGTCCGAGACCAGGCGTTCTATTTCGGCCCACTCCTCAGGGTCGCCGGCAGCGTCGACGTCGACGGGACCGCGGAGGAGCCGGTGACGACGGCCGCCGGGGTCTTCTTCGACCAGGGCTATGGCGGGGGTCTGTTCGCAGGAGCACCGGGTGAGCAGTCGGCGTCCATCGACGTCACCGGCCTGCACACCCTCGGTCCTACATCATTGTGGGACCGTTCGGACCGGTTCTCCGACCTGAGCATCACGGACTCCGCACTGGTCGAGTCAGACTTCCACGTCGACAACGCACTCGGCGACGTCGTCTTCGCCCGCAACACCGTGGTCCGCTCCAGCCGCTATGGCGGAGCGCGGGACGTGACGGTCGCCAATCCCCGGGTCGGACACGTCAACCTCACCGACAACCGCTTCCGCTCGAGCGGCTTCGGGTGCAGTGGCGCTGGCCGACTCTCGGCACCGGGGAACGTGCTCGAGCGCTTCGACGACTACGACGGCAGCGGCGTGAGCAGCGCCGATGACTGCCTCCTCGACGTCTCCGGCTCCTACTGGGAGCAGGTGGACGGCGCACTGGGCAATCGCATTCGGGGTGCGGCGCGTGTGGTGGTGACGCCGCTCGCGGAGGGGCCGACCGCAGACACACCACCTCTCGTGCCACGCATCGGTTACCTCAGCTACTTCACGTCACCTGAGGGCTATCCGGTGGCCCAGGTCACGACCGGCACCGCCGGCGGTAGATCAGCCACGGTGGTCGTGAGGGCCACCGACCGGGAGACCGGGGAGGTGGTCGAGACCCAGCGGCGCCCCCAGGCTTCATGGCAGGCCTCGACGCTCGAGCAGTTCACGTTCACCCACCTGACCCCCGGGCGGCTCTACCGTCTCTCCGCCGCCGCGGAGAACGCCCTCGGGTCAGGTGTCGCGATCGAGACCGAGTCGTTCATCGCCCCCACCCCGACCTCGCCGACGCCCACCGACCCCACCCCAGGTGATAGCGACCCGAGCGCCGGCGGAACGCTCACACACGACACCACATGGACAGCTTCGGCGGGGCCCTACAACCTCACGCGACCCGTCGTGATCCCCGCAGGCATCACTCTGACGCTCGAGGCCGGTGTCGTCGTGAGGCAGGCGGACTCCTTTCCTGATCGCTACCGCCAGGCCATGTTCCACAACGCCGGCACCCTCGTGGCCCGAGGCTCCCGCGACGCACCTGTGGAGATCGTCCGACCAGGGGATCCGAACGGCATTTATGCGCGCCTGTTCGCCGGGACGTCGCCGACCGCCGTCTTCGACCTCGATGGCCTGACCAGCGATGTGGGAGGAGCGCTGTGGGGCGTCGACAGCGACTACGCCCCTGTCGACGACTACGCGTCCTTCACCTTGACCGACTCTCGTGTGGTCGCACACCTGGCGATCGACAACGCGCGAGGCGAGGTAGTCCTGGCTCGCAACACCTTCCCCGGCGACACCATCAACGGCAGTGGGCTGTCCCTCGACAACCCCCGTGTCGGCCACGTCACCATCGAGAACAACCGGTTCCGCGAGGCCGATCTCATCTGCGCCGGCTCAGGACGCCTCGCTCTCAGCGGCAACACCTTCGAGCGCACCAGCAGCCTGTCGAGCCGCGACGACTGCGTCATCAACGCTGCGGGCAACCACTGGGAGGCGAGCGACAGCGAGGCCGCCCACCGCATCGGCGGTCGCTCCCGGGTGTCCTACCTGCCGACGCTGGACGCCTCGGCGGCCCCGACACCGACCCTGCCCCCTGGACAGCACTACCAGGCGGACGGGATCGATGAGGCCGGTCGAGCCACCCTCACCGTCCACCCCGGGTCCGACGGCGGACTGGGCAGCACGGTCGTGGCCTACGTGACGGACCGTGAGACCCGAGAGGTCGTCGCGTCCTTCACACGGCCCTTGCGCTCATGGCGCACCGACAACTCCGAGAGCTTCGTCTTCGACGACCTGACCCCAGGAGCCCTTTACCGCGTCTCGTCCTACGTCGAGAACGCCCTCGGTCGGTCGCCACTGCAGGAGAGCGAGTCCTTCCTGGCTCCGGAACCGGGCCTGGGTGCTCCCGGCGAGGTCGCCGCGACGGTCTCGGGCACGACGGCCACCGTCACTTGGTCGGCGCCAGCCACCGCCGGTGGTCGGACGGTCACGGGCTACAAGGTCACCGCCTCACCAGGAGGCCGCAGCATCGCTGTCGGCGCAGACAGTCGTCGCGCGGTCCTCAGTGACCTGTCCCACGCCACCACCTACACCTTCACCGTGACCGCCGACTCCGCGGACGGGTCGGGCCCAGCGTCAGAGCCCTCCCCGCCTGTCACCACTGCCGACGCGCCCAGCTCGGGCGGAGGCGGCGGCGGAGGAGGCGGCGGAGGAGGCGGCGGAGGAGGTACGACGCCGACCACCCCGGCCCCGCCCGCGGCGGCGCCCGAGGCTCCGACCGGCGTCACCGCCACCGCCGGCGACGGGTCGGCCACCGTGGCGTGGACCCCAGGCAAGGACAACGGCGACGCGATCACGGGTTACACCGTGACCCAGTTCCCCGGCGGGGGCCGCAGGAGCGCCGGCCCCGGAGCCACCTCGCTCGCGGTGACCGGTTTGGAGAACGGGACGGCCTACACCTTCACCGTGTCGGCGACCAACGCGACCGGCACCAGCCCGGGCTCAGCACCCAGCTCCCCCGTCGTCCCGGCGGGCACCCCTGCGGCGCCGCGCACGGTCTCCGCCGTCGCCCACGACCAGCGGGCGGTGGTGTCATGGGCACCTGCCTCCGACAACGGCGCTCCGATCACCGGCTACACCGTGACCACGTCCCCCGGCGGACTCACCACCACGGTGACAGCCAACCGCTCGAGCGCGGAGGTGGTTGGCCTCACCAACGGCGTGCCCTACACGTTCACGGTCACCGCACTCAACCGAGCCGGTGAAAGCGCGTCGTCCAAGCCCTCGGCTGCCGTCACCCCCGCGGGCGCGCCACTCGCGATCGCACGACCTACGGCGCGACTCAGGGGCACCGGCGTCGTCGTGCGCTGGGAAGAGCCCCTCGCCAACGGCGCAGCGCTCACCCACTACGTCGTGGAGTGGCGCAGCGGCCGCACGGTCGAGGTCTCGGCCGACAAGGCCCGGCTGGTCGTGGAGCGCGTGAAGCCGGGCCGTGGCTACAGCTTCCGGGTGCAAGCCGTGAACGCCGTAGGCGCCGGCGAGTTCAGCGGGTGGAGCAAGACAGTGCGGCGTACCCGCGACTGACGGCAAGAGCACCGGCCCCGACCCTCGCCGCCACGGCGACGGTCGGGGCCGTCGGGCTCAGAGGCCGGGGAACCAGATCGCGATCTCGCGCTCGGCGGACTCCGGGGAGTCGGAGCCGTGCACGAGGTTCTCGCGGTTCGACAGCGACAGGTCGCCGCGAATGGTGCCGGGGGCGGCCTTGCGGCCGTCGGTGGCGCCGTTGAGGGCGCGCACGACCTCGATGGCCTCGTCGCCCTCGAGCACGAGCGCGACGAGCGGGCCGCTGGTGACGAAGGTGCGCAGCGGCGGGTAGAAGTCGCGCTCGACGTGCTCGGCGTAGTGCTCGTCGGCCTTCGCGGCGTCGATGAGGCGGTGCTCCATGGCCACGATGCGCAGGCCCTTGGCCTCGAAGCGGGAGAGGACCTCCCCGACCAGTCCGCGCTTGACGGTGTCGGGCTTGAGCAGGACGAGGGTGCGCTGGGTCATGCTCCGCACCCTAGCGAGGCCCGGCCCGCCGCGACCCGCCGGAGCACGTCGGCGGGCACCGGGGCGTCGGTGAGGGGGTCGCTGACGGCCTCCCCCAGCCGGCGTACGACGGGCACGTGCCCGCCCCACGTGCCGGCCTCGACGTCGGCCTCGTCGTCGACGGGCCCCTCGGCGCGCACCTTCATCGAGGCCTCGTGCAGCGGCACGGCGAGCACCGCGGTGGCGGCGACCTCCTTGCGGGTGCTGGGCCGCAGCGTGGCCGCGCGACCGGGCACCATGTGGTCCACGGTGAGGTCGAGGGCACGCGCCTTCTCGGCGGGGTCGGTGACGATCCGGGCGGGGCCGACCACGACCACGGAGCGGTAGTTCATGGAGTGGTGGAAGGCCGAGCGGGCGGTGACGAGGCCGTCGACCTCGGTGACCGTGACGCAGACCGTCGCCCCCCCGGAGCGGGTGAGCCAGCGGGCCGCGACCGAGCCGTGCACGTAGAGGGTGCCGTCGCGGTCGGGCCCGTCGAGGTCGACGGCGAAGGCGACCGGCAGCACCAGCGGGTGGTCGCCCACGTCGACGCCGAGGTGGGCGACGAGGGCGTCCTCGAGCAGCGCGTGCATGGCGGCACGGTCCTCGACCGCGCGGCTGCGACCGCGGGTCACGCTGGTGCGCGGCGTGGGCGAGAGCGGGGTGGGCGAGCGCGGGGCGGCAGGGGCAGGTGTGGACACGGCGTCCAGCCTCGTCGTTGAATGGCCCGCGCGCACGTGCCACTCCTCGACCAGATCGGCAGGCCACTCGTGACGACCGCACTACCCGTGCACCTCGACCGTCGCGCCGCCGACCCGCTCGGGGTGCAGCTGGGCGACCAGGTGCGGGCCCTGGTCGCGCGGGGAGCCCTCTCCCCCGGCGACCGGCTGCCCAGCAGCCGCGCCCTGGCCGCCGACCTCGGGGTGGCGCGCGCGGTCGCCGAGCAGGCCTACGCCCAGCTCGTGGCCGAGGGCTGGCTGGAGGGACGCCACGGGTCGGGCACCTTCGTCACCGCCCTCCACGCACGGGTCGCACCGCCGGCCGCGCGGCCGGCTCCCGCACCAGCCGGCGCGGCGCTGGTGCGCCTCGACGCCGGCACCCCGTGGATCGACCCGCGCCACCGGGCGGCCTGGCGGCGCGCGTGGCGCGAGGTGTCGGCGAGCGTCCCGCCCCGCGGCTACGACGACCCGCGCGGCCTGCCGGAGCTGCGGGAGGCCCTGGCCGAGCGGCTCGCCCGCACGCGGGGCCTCGTGCTCGACCCTGACGAGGTGCTCGTCACCGCCGGCACCACCGACGGGCTCCGCCACCTCCTGGGCGTCCTCCCGCCCGGCCCGGTCGGCGTCGAGGACCCCGGCTACCGCGCCGCGGTCGAGACGGTGCGCGGGACCGGCCGCGAGGTGCGCGACCTCCCCGCGCTCGCCCCCGTCGACGACCTCGCCGGCTGCGCCGCCGCCTACGTCACCCCCGCCCACCAGCACCCGCTCGGCCCACCGATGCCCGCCGCGCACCGGCTGCGCCTGCTCGAGGCCGCGCGGCGCGCCGACGCGGTGGTGGTGGAGGACGACTACGACTCCGAGTTCCGCTACGACGTCGCACCCATCCCCGCCCTCGCCGCGCTCGACCGCGACCGGGTGGCCTACCTCGGCACCACCAGCAAGACCGTCGCCCCCAGCCTGCGCCTGGGCTGGCTGGTGCCGCCGGCCCACCTGGTCACCGCCGTGTGCGAGCGCCGGGCCACCACCCACGACGCGGCCTCCTGGCCCGCCCAGCGGGCCCTGCTCTCGCTGCTGCACGACGGCTACGTCGACCAGGTCGTCCGCTCCGCGCGCCGCACGTACGCCGAGCGCGCGGCCCGCGTCGTGGCCGCGCTGGCGCCCCTCGGGGAGCCGGCCGGCCCCCCGGCGGGCATGTACGTCACGGTGCCGC